>NZ_JBNCOG010000034.1:0-38517 GCF_051280745.1 Nocardioides ureilyticus
ACGTCGCGGGCGTGGAGCTCAACGCGTTCGGCGTGCCGGACTACGCCAACATCGAGCTGAACTGATCCTGCTCGATTGATCCAAGCGTGGGGGGGGGGGGGGGGGGGGGCGGCGCGGGCCCCCCCCCCCCCCCCCCGCCCCCCCCCCCCCCACGACCCCCCCCCCCCCCCCCCCCCCCCCCCCCCCCCCCGCCGCCCGCCCCCCCCCCCCCCCCCCCCCCCCCCCCCCCCCCCCCCCCCCCCCCACCGCCGTGTGTGTGCCCCCCTGGTCCGCCGCCGACGACCTCGGTTGCGGGCCACCACAGTGACCGGAGGATCGGTGTTCAAGTACACGCTGCGGCGCCTCCTGCAGATGATCCCGGTGGTGCTCGGTGCCACCTTCCTCATCTACTGGATGGTCTTCTCGCTGCCGGGCGACCCCACGGCAGGCAAGTGCGGTGACCGTCCCTGTCCCGAGGCGTACGTCGCGGAGTTCAGGGAGCAGTACAACCTCAACGACCCGCTGCCCATCCAGTACGGCAAGTACATGGCGGGCGTGGTCCAGGGCGACTTCGGCGAGAGCTACTACGGCGTCGAGATCAGCGAGGAGCTCTCCGAGCGCTTCGTGGTGACGGCCAAGCTGGCCGGCATGGCGCTGGCCATCGAGGCGGTGATCGGCATCCTGGCCGGTGTCCTCGCCGGCCTGCGCAAGGGCGGGTTCATCGACAACCTGGTGCTGATCAGCACCCTGGCCGTCATCTCGCTGCCCATCTTCGTGACCGGCACGGTCCTCCAGCTCTACCTCGGCATCCGTGCCGAGCTGTTCCCCGTCACCGTCGGCTCGGACGCCTCCTTCTACGCGCTCCTGCTGCCGGCGTTCGTGCTCGGCTCGACGTCGTTGGCCTACCTCGCCCGGCTGATGCGCACCAACCTCGGGGAGAACGTGCGCTCGGACTACGTGCGCACCGCCCGGGCCAAGGGGCTTTCCCAGCCGCGGGTGGTCGGCGTGCACACGCTGCGCAACTCGCTGATCCCGGTGGTGACCTACCTCGGCTACGACCTCGGTGCGCTCATGGGTGGTGCGATCATCACCGAGGGCATCTTCAACATCCCCGGCGTCGGAGGCTATGTCTTCCGCGGCATCAACGACCGGGACGGCATCGTCGTCGTCGGCGCGGTGACCGCGCTGATCCTGGTCTACCTCCTCGCCAACCTCATCGTCGACCTGCTCTACGGCCTGCTGGACCCGAGGATCTCCCATGACTGACGTCACCAGCCGCGACTACGCGACCGTCTCCGACCCCGCGGAGGCCCAGGGCGACAAGGTGCGCTCGCTGCGCGCCGACGCCTGGTCGGACCTCCGTCGGAACCCGCTCTTCTGGATCTCGGCCGTCCTCATCGCGATCTTCGCCCTGATGGCGATCTGGCCGGGCCTGTTCACCGACACCTCGCCCCGCGCGTTCAACCTCGCCGAGGCGCGCAAGTCGCCGGACGGCGAGAACTGGTTCGGCCGCGACGTCCAGGGCTACGACCTCTACGCCCGGTGCATCCACGGCGCCCGCGCCTCGATCCTCGTCGGCATCTTCGCCGCCGCCGGCACCGCGATCATCGGCTCGCTCTTCGGCCTGATCGCCGGCTACACCGGGGGCTGGCTGGACGCGCTGATCAGCCGTTTCGCGGAGATCTTCTTCGCCCTGCCGCTCATCCTCGGCGCGATCATCATCCTCACCTCGCTGCCGGAGTCGAACAGCTACTTCCTCATCGTCTTCAAGGTCGTGCTGGTCTTCTGGGTGCTGGGCTGGCCGAGCATCTTCCGGCTGATGCGCTCGGCGGTGCTCCAGGTCCGCCCGAACGACTACGTCCAGGCGGCGCGTGCGCTGGGCGCCTCCCCGACCCGGATCATCGCCTCGCACGTGCTGCCCAACGCCGTGGGCCCCGTGATCGTGGTGTCCACGATCAACCTCGGGGTGTACATCTCCGCCGAGGCGGCGTTGTCGTTCATCGGCATCGGCCTGCAGCCGCCGACCGTGTCGTGGGGCGTGATGATCTCCGACGCGCTGCGCGCGATGCGCTCGGCCCCGCACGTGCTGCTCTTCCCGGCGGCGTTCCTGAGCGTCGCCGTGCTCGCCTTCATCATGCTCGGCGACGCGGTGCGCGACGCCTTCGACCCCAAGAACCGCTAGGAGTACCTGTCCCGTGCCCTCGTCACGAGAGACGCTTCAAGGTGTCCGCGCCGCGACCGGTGACGGCCCCCTCCTCGAGGTGGAGGACCTCCACGTCGAGTTCCACACCCGCGACGGTGTCGTCCACGCCATCAACGGCGTCGACCTCCACGTCGACCCCGGCGAGACCCTCGCCATCCTGGGCGAGTCCGGCTCCGGCAAGTCGGTGACCGCCCAGGCGGTCATGGGGATCCTCGACATGCCGCCGGCAAAGATCCCGCAGGGCCGGATCATGTACCGCGGTCGCGACCTGCTGACCATGCCCGACGCCGAGCGCCGCGCGATCCGCGGGCCGGAGATCTCGATGATCTTCCAGGACGCGCTCTCCTCGCTGAACCCGGTCTTCCCGGTCGGGTGGCAGATCGCCGAGATGTTCCGCGTCCACCGGGGGCTCAACCGCTCCGACGCCAAGGCGCAGGCCGTGCGGCTGATGGAGCGGGTGAAGATCCCCGCGGCGAAGCAGCGGGTCAACTCCTACCCGCACCAGTTCTCCGGCGGCATGCGCCAGCGGATCATGATCGCCATGGCGATCGCGCTGGAACCCTCGGTGCTCATCGCCGACGAGCCGACGACCGCCCTCGACGTGACCGTGCAGGCGCAGGTGATGGAGCTCCTCGGCGAGCTGCGCGAGGACTTCGGGATGAGCCTGATCCTCATCACCCACGACCTGGGCGTCGTGGCCGACATCGCCGACCGGATCGCGGTCATGTACGCCGGCTCGATCGTCGAGAACGCCGACGTCTACGACCTCTACCGCCAGCCCGCGCACCCCTACACCGAGGGGCTGCTGAGCTCGATCCCGCGGCTGGACTCCAAGGGCGAGGAGCTGTACGCGATCCCGGGCCTCCCGCCGAACCTGCTGGCCATGCCGCAGGGCTGCCCCTTCCACCCGCGCTGCCACCGGGTCCGCGACGTCTGCCGGGTCGACGAGCCCGCGCTGCGTCCGATCGCGGGCCGGGCGAGCAAGTGCCACTTCGCAGAGGAGGTGCTCGGTGAGTGAGGTCATCCTCCGGGCGGAGAACCTGAAGAAGTACTACCCCATTCGCAGCGGCGTGCTCCGGCGCACCGTCGGGCACGTCCAGGCCGTCGACGGTGTCTCCTTCGACCTCCACGCCGGCGAGACGCTCGGCGTGGTGGGGGAGTCCGGCTGCGGCAAGTCGACCCTGGGCCGTCTCCTGATGCGGCTCGAGGAGCCGACCGAGGGCTCGCTGCAGTTCGACGGCGTCAACGTCTACGAGCAGGACCGTCGTGCCATGCGCAAGATCCGGCGCGACATCCAGATCGTCTTCCAGGACCCGTACACCTCGCTGAACCCCCGCAAGACGGTCGCCGACATCATCGGCGAGCCCTTCGAGATCCACCCCGACGTGGTCCCCAAGGGCGGTCGCAAGGCCCGCGTGCAGGAGCTGATGGAGCTCGTCGGCCTCAGCCCCGAGCACGTCAACCGGTACCCGCACCAGTTCTCCGGTGGCCAGCGGCAGCGCATCGGCATCGCCCGCGGCATCGCGCTGAACCCCAAGGTCCTGGTCTGCGACGAGCCGGTATCGGCCCTCGACGTCTCGGTCCAGGCGCAGGTCGTCAACGTGATGGAGCGGCTCCAGAAGGAGCTCGGCCTCGCCTACGTCTTCATCGCGCACGACCTGTCGGTGGTGCGGCACATCTCCGACCGCGTGGCCGTGATGTACCTCGGCCGGATCGTCGAGCTCGGCACGGAGGAGGAGATCTACGAGCGTCCGACCCACCCGTACACCCAGGCCCTGCTCTCGGCCGTGCCCGTGCCGGACCCGACCAAGCGCGGCAAGCGGAACGAGATCAAGCTCGAGGGTGACGTCCCCTCGCCGGCCGACCCGCCCTCGGGCTGCCGGTTCCACACGCGGTGCCGGCTGGCGCAGCCGAAGTGCTCGCAGGACGACCCGGCGCTGATCGAGCGCCCGGACCCGAGCGGCACCCACCCGTCGGCCTGTCACTTCGTCGAGGAGTCGATCGTCACCGCCACCCGGCCGCACGCCTAGCCGCGCTCGGTGGTGGACGAGGGACTCTTCGCGGACCCCGGTGGCCCGGCCGACGAGGCCGGTGCGCCGGGGTCCGCGGCCGTGCCCACCTCGAGGTCCGGCAGCGTGCCGGGCTCGGGGTCCCTCGCCGCGAACACGCACGCGTCGGCCCCGCTCGCGGTGCGGATGCGGCCGCGCACCCTCGACGAGCTGGTCGGGCAGGAGCAGCTCCGGGCTCCGGGTGCGCCCCTGCGCCAGCTGATCGAGAACGACCAGTCGATGTCGCTGCTGCTCTGGGGGCCGCCCGGCACCGGCAAGACGACGATCGCCGCGATCGTCAGCCAGCAGACCGACCGCCGCTTCGTCGAGGTCTCCGCGGTCTCAGCAGGGGTGAAGGAGGTCCGGGCGGCCATCGACTCCGCGCGCGCTCAGCTGGTGGCGACCGGCCGCGAGACCGTGCTCTTCGTCGACGAGGTGCACCGGTTCAGCAAGGCCCAGCAGGACGCCCTGCTGCCCGGGGTGGAGAACCGGTGGGTGACGCTCGTCGCGGCGACGACGGAGAACCCGTTCTTCAGCGTCATCTCGCCGCTGCTCTCCCGCAGCCTGCTGCTGCGGCTGGAGTCGCTCACCGACGTGCACGTCCGCGAGGTGCTCGACCAGGCGCTCGTGGACGAGCGCGGCCTGGCCGGCCGGTTCGAGGTCGAGCAGGAGGCGCTGGACCACCTCGTGCGGCTGGCCGGTGGCGACGCGCGCCGGTCGCTGACCTACCTCGAGGCCGCCACCGGGGCCGCCCAGGCCCGTGGGTCCGAGGTGGTCACGCTCGAGATGGCCGAGACCGCCGTCGACCAGGCAGCGGTGCGCTACGACCGGCAGGGCGACCAGCACTACGACGTCACGAGCGCCTTCATCAAGTCCGTGCGGGGCTCCGACGCCGACGCGGCGCTGCACTACCTGGCCCGGATGATGGAGGCGGGGGAGGACCCCCGGTTCATCGCCCGGCGGCTGATGATCCTGGCCAGCGAGGACATCGGCCTCGCCGACCCGACCGCCCTGCAGACCGCCGTCGCGGCGGCGCAGACCGTGCAGCTGATCGGCATGCCCGAGGCACAGCTGACCCTGGCCCACGCCACCATCGCGCTGGCCGTCGCCCCCAAGTCGAACGCGGTCACCACCGCGATCGGGGCGGCCGTCGCTGACGTGCGGGCCGGGAAGATCGGGCCCGTCCCGGCCCACCTGCGCGACGCCCACTACTCCGGTGCCAAGAAGCTCGGCCACGGCTCGACGTACAAGTACAGCCACGACGAGCCTTACGGCATTGCCGAGCAGCAGTACGCGCCCGACGTGGTCCTCGACGCGGAGTACTACCGGCCCACGTCGCTGGGCGCCGAGGCGGCCGTCAAGGAGCGGTGGGAGCGGGTCCGCCGGCTGGTCCGCGGCGCTGCCCGGCGGGGCGGCGGCTCGCGACAGGGCCCGCGATAGGGTCGGGCACCATGGTCGAGGAGTGGAGCGTGCCCGTGTGGGTGCTCGTGGCGCTGGCCGCCGCCTCCCTCCTGCTGCTCGTGGCGGCGTCGCTCCTGCTCGCCCGGGTACGCCGGGACCTCGGCGAGCTGCGGTCCCGCGTCGCGGTCCTCGAGACGCCCCAGCAGGCCACAGCAGCCCCCGCGCCCGCGGAGGCTCCGGCCGCGGCCCGACCGGTCGACCGCGGGCAGGAGGACTACGTCATCACCACGGTGGGCGCGCCGACCACGCCGGAGCAGCGGGCCCCCGCCGTACCGGCCCCGCTCTTCGCCGACCTCGTGCTGCGTGAGTCGGTCGTCCAGGCGGCGTCCTGGACCGCCGGCCTGCGCCGGGCGCTGTCGCCGGAGGTGCGCCACCGGATCCGGCTCGAGGTCCGTCGCGAGGTGAAGCGGTCGCGCAAGCAGCGCCGCGCCGACCTGCGCGCCGCCCGTCGCGACTGGGAGGCGCGCCAGCGCGGCACCCTGGACGAGGGAAGCGCCGCATGAGCCGCGGCCTCTGGTTCGTCGCCGGGGCGGGCGCGGGGGTCTACGCCATGGTGCGCGGCCGCCGTGCGGCCGAGGCGGTCACCGCGGATGGCCTGCGCGACCGGATGAACGGGCTCGCGCTCGGCGCACGGCTCCTGCGTGACGAGGTCGCCCAGGGCCGGGCCGACGCGGAGACCGACCTGCGCGAGCGTCTCGGCCTCACCCCGGCCGGCACCCTCGAGCTGGGCCCCGCAGGCGGCTCGGCGAGCTCGAGGGTCTCGACAAGCTCGACGGCCTCGACAAGCTCGACCAACGATGAGGAAGGCACCACCTGATGGACACCGCGGAGATCCGCCGACGGTTCGTGGCCCACTTCGAGGCCGGGTCGACGTGGGGCCAGCACACGGTCGTGCCCTCCGCCTCGCTGCTGCTCGACGACCCCAACCTGTTGTTCGTCAACGCCGGCATGGTGCCGTTCAAGCCGTACTTTCTCGGCCAGGAGACGCCGCCCTACGCCCGGGCCACGAGCGTGCAGAAGTGTGTCCGCACCCTCGACATCGAGGAGGTCGGCAAGACCACCCGGCACGGCACCTTCTTCCAGATGTGCGGCAACTTCTCCTTCGGCGACTACTTCAAGGAGGGCGCCATCGAGCTCGCCTGGGAGCTGGTCACCAAGCCCGTCGCCGACGGCGGCTACGGACTCGACGAGTCGGTGCTCTACCCCTCGGTCCTCGACGGCGACGACGAGGCCGTCGCGCTGTGGAAGAAGATCACCGGCCTGCCCGACGACCGGATCGTGCGCCTGGACCGCAGCGAGAACTACTGGAGCATGGGCGTCCCCGGCCCCGGCGGGCCGTGCTCGGAGATCCTCATCGACCGCGGGCCGCAGTACGGCGCCGACCGCGACTGGGACGCCGGCGACCGGTACCTCGAGTTCTGGAACCTGGTCTTCATGCAGGACGAGCTGAGCGAGGTGCGCAGCAAGTCCGACTTCGACATCGCCGGGTCGCTGCCGAAGAAGAACATCGACACCGGCATGGGCCTGGAGCGGGTCGCGTACCTGCTGCAGGGCAAGGACAACATGTACGAGATCGACGAGGTCTTCCCCGTCATCGAGCGTGCCTCCGAGCTGACCGGGCGGCGCTACGGCAGCAACCCCGAGGACGACGTCCGGTTCCGGGTCGTGGCCGACCACGTCCGCTCGGCCCTGATGCTCATCGGTGACGGGGTCACTCCCGGCAACGAGGCGCGCGGCTACGTGCTGCGGCGGCTGCTGCGCCGCGCCGTCCGCTCGATGCGCCTGCTCGGCTACGAGGACCGGGCGCTGCCCGAGCTGCTCCCCGTCAGCCTGGACAAGATGAAGCTCGGCTACCCCGAGCTGGAGACCGGCTTCGGGCGGATCTCGCAGGTGGCCTACGCCGAGGAGGACGCGTTCCGCAAGACGCTCCAGGCCGGCACCCAGATCTTCGACCTGGCGGCGCAGGAGGTCAGGTCGAGCGGGCAGACCCGGCTGGCCGGGGAAAAGGCGTTCGCGCTGCACGACACCTACGGCTTCCCGATCGACCTGACCCTCGAGATGGCCCACGAGGCCGGGCTCACGGTCGACGAGGAGGGATTCCGCTCGCTCATGACCGAGCAGCGCGAGCGGGCCAAGGCCGATGCCCGCGCCAAGAAGGGCCAGCACGCCGACACCGGGCTCTACCGCACGGTCCTCGACGAGCACGGCCCGACCGAGTGGCTCGCCTACGAGACCCTCGAGACCGAGTCCCGGCTGGTCGCGCTCTTCGCCGGCGGGGCGCCGGTGGCGTCGCTGGGGGAGGGGCAGGTCGGCGAGCTGGTGCTCGACCGCACCCCGTTCTACGCCGAGTCCGGAGGCCAGGCGGCCGACGCCGGGACCCTGGAGGTCGACGGCGCGCGCCTGGAGGTGGTCGACGTCCAGCGGCCGGTGCGCGGCCTCGTCGTCCACCAGGTCCGCGTCCTCGAGGGCGAGCTGGCCGCCGACGGGAACGCCGCCGCCGTCCACGCCCGGGTCGACCCCGAGTGGCGGCTGGGTGCCCGGCAGGCGCACTCGGGCACGCACGTGGTCCACGCGGCGCTGCGCGAGGTGCTCGGCCCCACGGCGCTGCAGTCCGGCTCCTACAACCGTCCGGGCTACCTGCGCCTCGACTTCGGCTGGACCAGCGGCCTGACGGCACAGCAGGTCCGTGACATCGAGCAGGTCTCCAACCACGCCCTCCGCGCCGACCTCCCGGTCTCCTGGGACTACATGACGCTGTCCGAGGCGAAGGACTGGGGCGCGATCGCGCTGTTCGGCGAGACCTACGACGACGCCAAGGTGCGCGTCGTCGAGATCGGCGGGCCCTGGTCGCGCGAGCTCTGCGGCGGCACGCACGTCGAGCACTCCTCCCAGGTCGGGACGATCGTGGTGACCGGCGAGTCCTCGGTCGGGTCGGGCAACCGCCGGATCGAGGCCTTCACCGGCCTCGAGGGCTTCGCCTACCTGGCCCGCGAGCGCGATGTCGTCAACCAGCTCACCGGCCTGCTGAAGACCCAGCCCGACGACCTCGTCGGGCGGGTCTCCGACCTCGTCGAGCGGCTGCGGGCGGTCGAGAAGGAGGCCGAGAAGGCGCGCGTCGCCCAGCTCCTCGCGGCGGGCGGACAGCTCGCCGCCGCGGCCGAGGTCGTGGGCGGGGTGCACGTCGTCGCCCACCGGGCCGACGGCGCCGGCGGCGGCGACGTCCGCACGCTCGCCATGGACGTCCGCGGCCGGCTGCCGCAGGGCGAGGCCGGGGTGGTGGTCATCATCGGCGCCGCCGACGGGAAGGTCTCGGTCGTGGCGGCGGTCAACGACGCGGCCCGCGAGCGCGGGCTGTCCGCCAACGCCCTGGTGCGCGCGGTCGGCCCCCTGGTCGGCGGCAAGGGCGGCGGGAAGGACGACGTGGCCCAGGGCGGCGGCACCGACGCCTCGCGGATCGACGAGGCCCTGGCACTGGTGACCGCGGAGGTCGCGCGGACGGCAGGCGCTTGAGGCACGGGGTACGGCTCGGCATCGACCCGGGGGACGCCCGCATCGGCGTCGCCCGGAGCGACCCGACCGGCTTCCTGGCGACACCGGTGGAGACGGTGAGGCGAGGCTCCGGCGACCTGCGGCAGATCAGCCGGCTGCTGGCCTCGATCGCGGAGGACTCCGAGGTCGTCGAGGTCGTCGTCGGGCTGCCCCGCAGCCTGTCCGGCGGCGAGGGCCCGGCCGCCGCGAAGGTCCGGGACTTCGCCGCCCGGCTCGCCCGCCGGGTGGCGCCGGTGCAGGTGCGCCTCGTCGACGAGCGACTGACCACCGTGTCGGCGGAGGCTATGCTCCGCGACCGGGGCCGATCCGGAAGCAAGCGGCGGGCCGTGGTCGACCAGGCCGCGGCGGTCCTGATCCTGCAGCACGCGCTCGACACCGAGCGGACGACGGGGACCGCCCCCGGCGAGATCGTCCGGGCAGTGCCCGAGGAGCCCGAGGAGACCCTGTGAGCGACCCGAGCCACCCGAGCGGCCCGCACGGCCCGGAGGAGCAGTACGCCGACGACCCCGCGGTGGTCCCCGGCATCGAGCCGGTCGAGGAACCGGTGGTCGACGAGCCGGCGGCCTACGGCCCGGCCACCGAGGCCGGGCGCCGCCGGCGGCGGCGCAGCGTGCCCGGCTGCCTGGCGGTGCTGGTGGCGCTCGCGGTCCTCCTCGGCGGCCTCTACATCGCCGGCACGAAGGGCATCGCCTACATCGAGGACCAGTTCGCCGACCCGGCCGACTTCGCCGGCCCCGGTCGCGGCAACGTCAGCTTCGAGGTGCAGTCCGGCGAGACCAGCGCGGAGATCTGCCGGAACCTGAAGGCGGCGGAGGTCGTCGCCTCGGTCGACGCGTGCCTGAGCGCCGCCACCGCCAACCCCGGGTCCTCCGGCATCCAGGTCGGCTTCTACCCGCTGCAGCGCGAGATGCCGGCCTCCGAGGCCATCAGCGTGCTGGTCGACCCCAGCAACATCATCACCAACACCGTGACGGTCCCCGAGGGTCTCAACGTCGACCAGGTGGTCGAGACCCTCGCCGCCGGCACGGACTTCAAGGCGGCCGCCTTCGAGAAGGCCCTGCGCAAGACCGAGAAGATCGGTCTGCCCGACTACGCCGACGGCAACCCCGAGGGCTACCTCTTCCCCTCGACCTACTCCTTCGGGCCCGACGCCAAGCCCGTCGACATGGTCCGCACGATGGTGGACCGGTGGCGGCAGGCCGCCGACGAGGCCAACCTCGAGCAGGCGGCCGAGGAGCTCGGCTACACCCCGCACGAGCTGATGACGGTGGCCAGCCTCGTCGAGGCGGAGGGTCGCGGCGACGACATGCCGAAGGTCGCCCGGGTCATCTACAACCGGCTGGAGAACCCGGACAACGGCGTCACCAACGGCCTCCTGCAGATCGACGCCGCGGTCAACTACGCGCTGGGCAAGGAGCCGATCGCACGCCTGACGACCGACGAGATCGAGTCGGTCTCGGACTCGCCGTACAACACCTACACGCAGCCGGGCCTGCCGCCGGGGCCGATCGAGGCGCCGGGGGACGCGGCGATCGCCGCCGCCACTGACCCGGCGGAAGGCCCGTGGCTGTTCTACGTGACGGTGAACCTCGAGACCGGCGAGACCAAGTTCACCGAGTCCTACGACGAGTTCCTCGGCTTCCGCCAGGAGCTCGACGAGTACTGCGCGACGCAGTCCGACCGCTGCTGAGGTCGCGGTGCGCTGTGCCGTCCTGGGGGACCCGATCGCCCACTCGCTCTCGCCGGTGCTGCACCGGGCCGGCTACGCCGCGGCCGGCCTGGACTGGGAGTACGACGCGGTCCGGGTCCCGGCCGGCGGGCTGGGGCCGTTCCTCGACGGGCTGACGACCGGCTGGCGCGGGCTGTCGTTGACCATGCCGCTCAAGCGCGAGGCGTTGACGCTGACCGACGAGGTGAGTGGCCGGGCGGCCCTCGTGGGCGCCGCGAACACGCTCGTCCTCGACGAGGGCGTGCTGCGGGCCGACAACACCGACCTCCCCGGAGCCGTCGCCGCCGTTCGCGAGCGGTACGACGGCCAGGTGCGCTCGGGCGCGGTGCTCGGCGGGGGCGCCACGGCTGCCTCGACGGGGCTCGCGCTGTGCGATCTCGGCGCGCACCGGGTGACGCTGCACGCCCGCTCGCCGGAGCGCGCCGCCGAGGCCGCGGAGGCGGTCCGACGCCACCCTTCCTCCCCGGACGTGCTCGTCGCGTCGCTGGACGAGGCGCCACAGGCCGACGTGGTGGTCTCGACCGTGCCGGCCTCCGCCCAGGACGCCGCCCTCGTCGCCCGATGCGCGGAGGTCCCGGTCGTCTTCGAGGTCCTCTACGACCCGTGGCCGACGCCGCTCGCGGCCTCGGTCGGCGGCGACCGGGTGCTCGTGGGCGGGCTCGACCTGCTGGTGCACCAGGCGGCGCTGCAGTTCGAGCTGTTCACCGGCGCGGAGGCGCCGCTCGCCGCGATGCGGGACGCCGGCGAGGCGGCCCTGGCGTGACCGACGCGACCACGGCCGCCCTCGTCGCGGTCGTCTGCGCCGGGCTCGGCCTGCTGGTCCCGACCCTGGTCGCGCGGATCCCGGAGCCCGACGCGCCGGTCACCGAGCAGGACGGCGAACCCCAGGCAGCGGAGGGAGCAGCCGACGAGGCAGGCGGGGTGGAGGCGCCGAAGGAGCCGTACGCCGACGTCGCCCGGCTGCCCGGGCTGGCCTGGAAGGCGGCGCTCGCCTCCGGTGCGGCCGGAGCGCTGCTCGGCTGGTCGATCGGTGCCGAGTGGGAGCTGGCGCCCCTGGTTCCGCTGGTGCCGGTCGCGGTCGCGCTTGCGGTGGTCGACTGGCGGACCCGGCTGCTGCCCACGAAGGTCATCGCGCCGTCGTACCTGCTCACCATCGCCCTCACCGTGCTCGCCTGGGCGGCCACCGGCGACACCGGCGACCTCGCTCGCGCCTTCTGGGGCTGGCTGGTCGCGGGCGGCATCTTCTTCGTCCTGTGGTTCGTCCACCCCCGCGGACTGGGGTACGGCGACGTCCGGCTCGCCGGGCTGCTCGGCATCGCGCTGGGCCACCTCGGGTGGGGCGAGCTGCTCGTCGGTGTGTACGGCGGGTTCCTGCTCGGCGGGGTCGGTGGCGGGCTGCTGTCGCTCCTGCGGGTGGTCGAGCGCAAGGCGTTCCCGTTCGGCCCGTTCATGCTGGTGGGCGCGCTCGTCGGCGCCTGCGTCGGCGGGCCGGTGCTCGACGGTCTCGTCGCCGGGTGAGCGTCCGGGCGGCCGACGGGGTCGTGGGAGACTGACGCCATGCTGCGTTGGCTCACCGCGGGCGAGTCCCACGGCCCGTCCCTGGTCGCGATCCTCGAGGGGCTCCCTGCCCACGTCCGGGTGACGTCCGAGGACATCCAGGACTCCCTGGCCCGCCGCCGCCTGGGCTACGGCCGGGGCGCGCGGATGAAGTTCGAGCAGGACGAGGTCACGCTGGTCGGCGGTGTCCGCCACGGCGAGACCCAGGGCGGCCCGGTGGCCATCTCGGTCGGCAACACCGAGTGGCCCAAGTGGGAGAAGGTCATGGCGGCCGACCCCGTGGACGCCGCGGAGCTGGAGTCGCTGGCGCGCAACGCGCCGCTCACCCGGCCGCGCCCGGGCCACGCGGACCTCGCCGGCATGCAGAAGTACGACTTCGCCGACGCCCGGCCGATCCTCGAGCGGGCCTCGGCCCGCGAGACGGCGGCACGGGTCGCGCTCGGCCGGGTGGCCAGCAACTTCCTCGAGCAGGCCGTCGGCGCGCGCGTCGTCTCCCACGTCATCGAGATCGGCGGCGTCCGCGCGCCCGACGGGCTCTGGCCCGCGCCCGACGACGTCGCACGCCTCGACGAGGACCCGGTCCGCTGCCTCGACCCGGACACCTCCGGGCTGATGGTCGAGCGGATCGACCAGGCGCACAAGGACGGCGACACGCTCGGCGGCGTCGTCGAGGTGGTCGTCCACGACCTGCCGCCGGGCCTGGGCTCCCACGTCCACTGGGACCGCCGGCTCGACTCGCGGCTCGCCGGCGCGCTCATGGGCATCCAGGCGATCAAGGGCGTCGAGGTCGGCGACGGGTTCGCCCTCGCCGCCACGCCGGGGTCGCTCGCCCACGACGAGATCGTCCCGACCGAGGACGGCATCCGGCGCGTCTCCGGCCGGTCCGGCGGCACCGAGGGCGGGATGACCACCGGAGAGGTCCTCCGGGTCCGCGCCGCGATGAAGCCGATCGCCACGGTGCCGCGCGCGCTGCGCACCGTCGACGTCGCTACGGGCGAGGAGACGGTGGCGCACCACCAGCGCTCCGACGTGTGCGCCGTCCCGGCCGCGGGCATCGTCGCCGAGGCCATGGTCGCGCTGGTCCTCGCCGACGCGGTGACCGAGAAGTTCGGTGGCGACTCCGTGGCCGAGACCCGGCGCAACGCCGAGTCCTACCTCGACCACCTCCGCTACCGGTGACCGCTGCGGTGGGCGGAGCCGACCACCCGACCGGCCCCCGGGTCGTCCTCGTGGGCCCGATGGGCGCCGGCAAGACGACCGTCGCCTCGGTGCTCGCCGAGACGTGGGGGGTGCCCGCCCGCGACACCGACCGCGACGTCGAGGAGGCGGAGGGCCGCTCGGTGTCGGACATCTTCGTGGAGTCCGGCGAGGCCCACTTCCGCGCCCTCGAGGCCGCGGCCGTGGCCACGGCGCTGAGCGAGCACGACGGCGTGCTGGCGCTCGGCGGGGGAGCGGTCCTCGACCCGGTGACCCGTGAGCGGCTGACCGGCCACCGCGTGGTCTTCCTCCGGGTCGGGCTCGCCGACGCCGTGAAGCGCGTGGGGCTGGGTGCCTCGCGGCCGCTCCTCGTCGGCGGCGTACGGTCGAGGATCAAGGCGCTGCTCGACGAGCGGACGCCGGTGTACGAGTCGGTGGCCACCCTGGTCGTCGACACCGACGGGCGCTCTCCGCAGGAGATCGCCGACGAGATCCGGGAGGCCCTGCCATGACCGCCACGACCGAGACGCGCATCCACGTCGGTGGCGCCTCGCCGTACGACGTCGTCGTCGGCACCGACGTCCGGCGCCACCTCCGCGCGATGATCGGCGAGGGCGTCGAGCAGGTCGCGATGGTGGTCGACACCCGGCTCGAGCCGTTCGTGGACGCCGTCGCCGACCAGCTCTCCGACCTGCACGTCCTGGTCTTCGCCGTCCCCGAGGGCGAGGAGGCCAAGACCGCCGACGTCGCCGCGTCCATCTGGGACTCCCTGGGCGACGAGGGCTTCACCCGCTCCGACGTCGTGGTGACCCTCGGCGGCGGCGCAACGACCGACCTGGGCGGGTTCGTCGCGGCCACCTGGCTGCGCGGGGTGCGGGTCATCCACGTGCCGACGACGCTGCTGGGCATGGTCGACGCCGCGGTCGGCGGCAAGACCGGGATCAACACCGGCACCGGCAAGAACCTCGTGGGTGCCTTCCACGAGCCCGCGGGCGTGCTGTGCGACCTCGGCTACCTCGACACGCTGAGCCCCGAGGAGCTGGCCTCCGGGATGGCGGAGGTCCTCAAGTGCGGGTTCGTCGCCGACCCCGAGATCCTGCGCCTGGCCGAGTCGGCCGACCCCTCCGCCCTCTCGGCACAGGACCCGGTGCTGCGGGAGCTGGTCGAGCGGGCCATCCGGGTCAAGGCCGACGTCGTCGTCGCGGACCTGCGCGAGACCGGCGGCCGCGACGGCCACCCGGGCCGCGAGGTGCTCAACTACGGCCACACCCTCGCCCACGCCGTCGAGCGGGTGAGCGGCTACCAGATCCGGCACGGCGAGGCGGTCGCGCTCGGCTGCGTCTACGTCGCCGAGCTCGCGCACCGGGCCGGTGCGCTGTCCGCGGACACGGTCGACCGGCACCGCGACCTGTTCTCCCGGTTCGGGCTGCCGACGGCCATGGCGGGGGTGCCGTTCGAGGACCTCCACGAGGTGATGAAGGTCGACAAGAAGGCCCGCGGCTCCCAGCTGCGCTTCGTCATCCTCGACGACGTCGCCCGCCCGCGCGTGCTGGCCGGCCCCTCGGAGGAGCACCTCCGCGCGGCGTTCGACGCCCTGCAGACCAGCGACGACTGAGGCGGCGCGGATGCGGGTCCTGGTCCTCAACGGGCCGAACCTCGGCCGGCTCGGGCGACGCCAGCCGGAGATCTACGGCACCACGACGTACGACGAGCTCGCCGCCCACTGCGTCGCCTGGGGCGCGGACCTCGGCCTGGACGTCGACGTGCGGCAGACCAACCACGAGGGCGTGATGGTCGACTGGCTCAACGAGGCCGCCGACGCTGCCACGCCGGTGGTGCTCAACGCCGCCGCGTGGACCCACTACTCCTACGCCGTGCTCGACGCCTGTGCGCAGCTCGAGGCACCCCTGGTGGAGGTGCACATCTCCGACCCGAGACAGCGTCCGGAGGAGTTCCGGCACCACTCGGTCGTGACGCCGTACGCCGTCGAGGTGATCGCCGGGCAGGGGGTCGAGGGCTACCGGATGGCGCTCGAGGTGCTCGCGTCGCGCTGAGACCCGCACCACGCGGGGCCGCCCGGCCCTACGCTCCCGAGGGTGACCACCGCACTGGCACCTGTCGCCATCGAGCCCGCACCTGCCGCGCGGCCCCTCCTGGCGGCGGCGCACACCCTCGCGGCCATCACGCTGGTCGGGATGGTCTCCGGGGCGGTCGTCGTCGGGCTGTTGGGCCGCCTCGCCATGGCCCTCATCGCCGCGCTCAACCCGCTCGATGCCGGGCTGGTCAGTGATGACGGCTTCCCGATCGGACAGGTCACCCTCGCCGGCTCGGCGAACCTCCTCGCCTTCGGCGTGGTGCTCGGCGTGGTCGGCGCGTTCGGCTACACGTCCGCCCGCGGGCTGATGGTCGGTCCCGGGTGGTTCCGGCTGCTCTCGATCTCCGTCGGCCCCGGGGTGGTCGTGGGGGCGCTCGTCGTCGACACCGACGGCGTCGACTTCACCCGGCTGGACCCGGCGTGGCTGTCGGCAGCGCTCTTCGTCGCGCTGCCGACGCTGTTCGTGGTGGTCCTGCACCTGGGCTCCGAGCGGGTGCTCGCCCAGCACGGCCGACTGCCTGCGCCGCTGCTCGGGCTCGGCCTGCTGCCCTGGCTGCCGCTCGGGCCGCTCGCGGTGCTGCTGCTGGTCGGCTGGTGGGCGGTGCGCGCCCTGCGGCGGGGTCGTCCGGAGTGGTCGCGACCGACCCGGTCGGTCCTCGCCTGGACGCTGCGCGGCGGACTCGCCGTGGTCTTCGCGCTCGCCGTCACGGATCTGGTGCGCGACCTGCGGGTCCTCACCTGAGCCGCAGCCGCAGCCGCCCGTTTCGGGCCGCAGCCTCCCGGAGCGATAGACTCGCGGACCGTGCCCGGATGCCCTCGAGGGGCGGCTCGGCACCCCCGCACCCACCGGACGACGAAGGCTGACACGCGCGCATGGCAACGACGAACGACCTCAAGAACGGCATGGTCCTCAACATCGACGGGCAGCTCTGGTCCGTGGTGGAGTTCCAGCACGTGAAGCCGGGCAAGGGCCCCGCCTTCGTGCGCACCAAGCTGCGCAACGTCGAGTCGGGCAAGAACGTCGACAAGACGTTCAACGCCGGCACCAAGGTCGAGACCGCGACGGTCGACCGCCGCACCATGCAGTACCTCTACAACGACGGCACCTCGTTCGTCTTCATGGACGTGCAGAGCTACGACCAGCTCGAGGTCGCGCCCGAGGTCGTCGGCGACGCGCAGAACTTCCTGCTGGAGAACCAGGAGGTCATCGTCGCCACGAACGAGGGCCGGGTGCTCTTCATCGAGATGCCGGCGTCCGTGGAGCTGCTGATCACCTTCACCGAGCCCGGCCTCGCCGGCGATTCCGCGACCGGCCGGACCAAGCCCGCCACGCTGGAGACCGGCCACGAGATCCAGGTGCCGCTCTTCATCAACCAGGGCGAGAAGGTCAAGGTCGACACCCGCGACTCCTCCTACCTGGGTCGCGTCAAGTCTTGAGCGCCCGCTCGAAGGCCCGCAAGCGCGCCCTCGACGTGCTCTACGCCTCCGACATGCGCGGCGAGTCGCCCGTCGAGGCACTCGAGCGCGCCATCGCCGACGGCGAGGGCCCGACCAACGCCTACACCGCCACGCTCGTGCGGGGCGTCGTGGCCGAGCAGGCCCGCATCGACGAGCTGCTCACGACGTACGTCGAGGGCTGGACCCTCGAGCGGATGCCGGCCGTGGACCGCAACGTCCTGCGGCTGGGGCTGTGGGAGCTGCTGTACGCCGAGGACGTGCCCGACTCGGTCGCGGTGAGCGAGGCGATGGCGCTGGTGCGCGACCTCTCCACCGACGAGTCGCCGCAGTTCGTCAACGGCGTGCTCGGCCGGCTCTCGCGCGACAAGGCCAGCCTGGGCTGAGGCCACCGACGGCCGGGCCGTCCCGAGTCGTCGCTGTGGGACGTGGGTATCTGTCACCCCATGGGTGACATGCATCAGACAGCGAAGCAGGCCGACCGCAGCGACTGGATGGACCACGTCGTCCGCGGTGGACTGGTGGCCTACGGCGTGGTCTACCTGCTGGTCGGCTGGCTGGCCGTGCAGCTCGCCATCGGCTCGAGCAAGGAGAACGCCTCGACCACCGGCGCGATCCGCCAGCTCGCGCAGCAGCCCTTCGGGAAGGTCCTCGTCTGGCTCGTCGCGATCGGCATGTTCGTGCTCGTGCTGTGGCGGGCGATCGAGGCCTTCGGCGGCCACCGCGACGAGGACGGCGGCAAGCGGGTCGCCAAGGGCGCGCTGTCGCTGCTGAAGGCGGTCCTCTACGCCGCGATCGGCCTGAGCGCCCTCGGCATCGCGACCGGCGCCGCCAACAGCGGGGGCGGCTCCTCGGAGCGCACCATCACCGCCCGGCTCCTCGGCCTGCCGTTCGGGCAGGTCCTGGTCGGCCTCGTCGGCGCCGCCGTCATCGCCTACGGCGTGTCCCTGATCGTCCGCGCGTGGACGGAGAAGTTCCGCGAGCACCTCACCGCGGAGGGCAAGAGCGGCGACGTCGGCACGGCCTACATCTGGTTCGGCAAGGCCGGGTACGCCGCCAAGGGCATCGCGATCGGCATCATCGGCGGCCTCTTCGTCTGGGCAGCCATCACGCACGAGGCCAAGCGGGCCGGAGGCCTCGACCAGGCCCTCCAGGAGCTCCTCCAGCAGCCGTTCGGCCAGACCCTCCTCGTCCTCGTGGGCCTCGGCATCGCCTGCTACGGGCTCTTCACGTTCGCCCGCGCGCGTCACCTCTCCCGCTGACCGCCGTCTGGGAGGCTGCGTCCATGACGGACGGCGGGCGCAGCACCCCGGGCGAGCAGCGGGTGGACGTGGTGGTGCTGGGCCTCGGCGCCGGAGGCGAGCACGCGGCGATCAAGCTGGCGCGCGCCGGGCTCCGGGTCGTGGGCGTCGAGCGCGAGCTCGTGGGGGGTGAGTGCCCGTTCTGGGGCTGCACCCCGTCCAAGCTGCTCATCCGCGGGGCCCACGTCCTCGCCGAGGCGCGCCACGTCGACCAGCTGGCCGGCCACGCGGCGCCGGGGCCCGACCTCGGGCCCACCGCGCAGCGCATCCGCGAGGCCAACCACGACTGGTCCGACGAGGGCCACGCCGGGCCGCTGCAGCTGGCCGGTGTCCGGCTCGTCCGCGGCGACGGCCGGCTCGACGGGCCGGGACGCGTCGTGGTCGAGACGGCACACGGGCCGGAGACGTACGTCGCGGCGCGCGGCGTCGTGCTGGCCACCGGCACCACCGCCGACGTGCCGCCGATCGACGGCCTCGACGCCACGCCGTACTGGACGAACCGGGAGGTGTTCCACGCCGTCTCGGCCCCGCCACGGCTCGGGGTGCTGGGAGCGGGGGCGATCGGCGCGGAGCTGGCGCAGGCGTTCCGGCGGTTCGGCTCGGAGGTCGTCCTGCTCGAGGCCGGCCCCCGGATCCTTGCCGGCGAGGAGCCTGAGGCCAGTGCCGCGGTCGAGGCGGCGCTGCGCCGGGAGGGGCTCGACGTGCGCACCGGCGTGGACGTGCAGCGGGTCGACCACGACGGCGCCTTCCGGCTGCGGCTGGGGGAGACGGACGCCGAGGTGGTCACGGTCGACGAGCTCCTCGTCGCCACCGGTCGACGGACCAACCTCCGGGACGTCGGCCTCGAGACCGTCGGGCTCGACCCCGCAGCCACGACGGTGGCGGTCGACGAGCGGCTGCGCGCCGGTGACCGGCTCTGGGCGGTCGGCGACGTCACCGGGCGAGGCCCGTTCACGCACGTGGCGAAGTACCAGGCGGTCGGCGTCGTCGACGACGTCCTGGGCCGGCCGGGGCGCCCGGCCGACTACCGGGCGCTGAGCCGGGTGACCTTCACCGACCCCGAGGTGGGTGCGGTCGGGCTGACCGAGGCCCAGGCACGGGAGCAGGGGCTGACCGTCCGGGTCGGGCGGGCCGACGTGCCCCGCTCCAGCCGGGGATGGATCCACGGGCCGGGCAACGAGGGCGTCGTGAAGCTCGTCGCGGACGCCGACCGGGGGGTCCTGGTCGGCGGCACCACCGTGGCGCCGTACGGCGGCGAGGTGCTGGGCCTGGTGGCGGCTGCGGTCCACGCCGACATCCCGCTCGCGACGCTGCAGGGGATGCACTTCGCCTTCCCGACCTTCCACCGCGCCATCGAGGCGGCCCTCCACGACCTCGTCGCGGACTGACCTGCGCGACGTCAGTCCTTGGCGGCACCCCACCCGTGCCATCGGTCCACCGTCATCCAGGCGCTGACCCGCGGCGACTCCCGGTCGGGATAGGGCTGGCCGCCGTAGTGGGTGCTGCACCGGTCGATGTCGACGAGGCCCTCGTCGTCGCTCATCTCGGTCACGCGCCCGATCAACGACACGTGGGTGTACCAGCTCGCCTCGTCGAGGACCGTGAGGCTGACCCGGGGATCGCGACGCAGGTGGCGGAGGCGGACGCGGGTCGCGTCCATGTTCAGCAGCACGCGGTCGTCGTCCTCGAGGAGGTACCAGGTGGCGACCGAGACCGGTTGACCGTCGGAGCGCAGTGTCGTCACGACAGCGGGGTTCGGTTTGCGCAGCAGCGCGCGGACGTCGTCGGGGAAGGGGAACTCGGGCACGGATCCTCCTGGGCGTGGTGGTTACCTCTCCACGGACCCGTACCCGAGCCTGGAAGGGACAACGCCATGCGCGCAGTCGTCTACCGCGAGACCGGACCGTCGTCGGTCCTCGACCTGGTCGACCGGGAGGTCCCGGACCCGGGGCCGGGGGAGGTGCGGGTCCGGCTGGCGCGCGCGGGGGTGAACCCGACGGACTGGAAGTTCCGCGCCGGCATGATGAGCGGTCACGACGAGGTGACCCCCGGCCAGGACGGCGCCGGGGTCGTCGACGCGGTCGGCGACGGCGTCCTCGGCTTCGCGGTCGAGGACCGGGTCTGGGTCTTCCTCGCCCAGCACGGTCGGCCCTACGGCACCGCCGCGGAGCACGTGGTGCTCCCGGTCGAGCGGGTCGTGCACCTGCCGGTCGGCGCGTCGTACGACGTCGGCGCGGCGCTCGGCGTACCCGCGATCACGGCCCACCGCGCCCTCACGAGCGGGGAGGACGTCGACCGGCTGGGGCCGGGCGCACTCGACGGCCGGACGGTGCTGGTCGCGGGCGGTGCCGGTGCCGTGGGCAACGCGGCCATCCAGCTGGCCCGGTGGGCAGGGGCGACCGTCGTTGCCACCGTCAGCAGCGACGAGAAGGGCGCGCTCGCGGTGGCCGCCGGCGCCCACCACACGGTCAACTACACCGTCGGCGACACCGCCGCCCAGGTCCGCGCCTTCGCCCCGGAAGGCGTCGACCTCGTGGTCGAGGTGGCGCCCGCGGAGAACAACGACCTCGACCGCGCCGTCACCCGGGTGCGCGGCACCGTCGCGATCTACGCCAACAACGGCGGCGACGAGATGACCCTGCCGGTGCGGGAGACGTTCGCGAAGAACCTGCGCTACCAGTTCGTCCTCCTCTACACCCTCGGCGAGGACCTGCTGCGGGCCGCGGCCGAGGACGTCTCCCGCGCACTGGAGGACGGCGCCTTCGCCGTCGGGGAGGCGGCCGGGCTGCCGCTCCACCACCTGCCGCTCGAGCGGACCGCGGAGGCGCACGACCTGGTCGAGTCCGGGGCCGTGGGCAAGGTGCTGGTCGACGTCGCCGACTGGTAGTCTCAGCGCCGTTCGACATCCTTTAACGAGCCGTCCTGTGAGGCGGAGAAGGAGGTCACGCGCACACGTGTGTGCCCAGCCTGGAGTACCGCAGCCTGCTGCACCCGACGCCGCCCCCGGCCGCGTCGTCCTCGACGCCCGTGACATCGCCCGGGCACTGACCCGCATCTCTCACGAGATCCTCGAGCGGAACAAGGGCGCAGGAGACCTCGTCCTGCTCGGGATCCCCAGCCGCGGCGTGCCGCTGGCCGGCCGCATCGCCGAGCGCATCGCCTCCGTCGAGGGGTACGACGTGCCGACCGGCTCCCTGGACGTCACGATGTACCGCGACGACCTCCGCCTCAAGCCGGCTCGCGCGCTGCTCCACACCGAGATCCCCGACAGCGGCATCGACGGCCGCACGGTCGTCCTCGTCGACGACGTGCTCTTCTCCGGGCGCACGATCCGAGCGGCGCTCGACGCCCTCAACGACCTCGGGCGCCCGCGCGCCGTGCGGCTGGCCGTCCTGGTCGACCGCGGCCACCGCGAGCTGCCGATCCGCGCCGACTTCGTCGGCAAGAACCTGCCCACCTCGCTGGTCGAGCGGGTCCGGGTGACGCTGGCCGACGTCGACGGCGAGGACGCCGTCACCATCCACGGGCCGGATGAGCGGTCGGGCGAGCCGAAGAGGGGCGACGCGTGAAGCGGCACCTGCTGAGCGCGGCCGACCTGAGCCGCGACGACGCCGAGCTGGTCCTGGCGACAGCGGCGGAGCTGCGCTCCCTGGCCGACCGGCCGATCAAGAAGCTGCCCGCCCTGCGCGGACGCACCGTGGTCAACCTCTTCTTCGAGGACTCCACCCGCACCCGGATCTCCTTCGAGGCGGCCGCCAAGCGGCTCAGCGCGGACGTCATCAACTTCGCAGCCAAGGGCTCCAGCCTGTCCAAGGGCGAGAGCCTCAAGGACACCGCGCTGACCCTGGAGGCGATGGGCGCCGACGCCGTCGTGGTGCGCCACGGGGCCAGCGGCGCGCCGCACCGGCTCGCGCACTCGGGGTGGGTCCGCTCCAGCGTGGTCAACGCCGGCGACGGGACGCACGAGCACCCCACCCAGGCGCTGCTCGACGCCTTCACGATGAGCCGCCACCTCGGGGGCGACCGGGGGAGCCTCGACGGACGGCGGGTGGCGATCGTCGGTGACGTCCTGCACAGCCGCGTCGCACGCTCCAACGCCCTGCTCCTGGCGACGCTGGGGGCGGAGGTCACGCTGGTCGCGCCGCCGACGCTGCTGCCGGTGGGCGTCGAGAGCTGGCCGGTCGAGACGTCGTACGACCTCGACGCGGTGCTGCCGAAGGCCGACGCGGTGATGATGCTGCGGGTCCAGCGGGAGCGGATGAACGGCGGCTTCTTCCCGACGCCGCGCGAGTACTCCCGCCGCTACGGCCTCGACGGTCGCCGGATGGCGACCCTGCAGGACCACGCCATCGTGATGCACCCCGGGCCGATGGTCCGCGGCATGGAGATCACCGCCGACGTCGCCGACTCCGACCGGTCGGTGATCGTCGAGCAGGTGACCAACGGCGTCGCGGTCCGGATGGCCGTCCTGTACCTGCTGCTCGGCGGTTCCGAGCCTGCCGTCGGAGGAGACGAGTGAGCACCTACCTGATCAAGAACGCCGCGGTCCTGGGCGGGGACCCGACCGACCTCCTGCTGCGCGACGGCGTCGTCGCGGAGGTCGGGGCCGGGGTCTCGCCAGGATCGACCGACGAGGCGGACGTCGTGGTCGTCGACGCCACCGGCCTCGTGGCGCTGCCCGGCCTGGTGGACCTCCACACCCACCTGCGCGAGCCGGGTCGGGAGGACGCCGAGACCGTCGAGTCCGGCACCCGTGCGGCCGCCCGCGGCGGGTTCACCGCGGTCCACGCGATGGCCAACACCGAGCCGGTCGCCGACACCGCCGGCGTCGTGGAGCAGGTGTGGCGGCTGGGCCGCGAGGCCGGCTACTGCGACGTCTACCCGGTCGGCGCGGTCACCGTCGGTCTCCAGGGCCAGCGGCTGGCCGAGCTCGGCGCCATGGCCGATTCCGCCGCGCGGGTGCGGGTCTTCTCCGACGACGGCCGGTGCGTGGACGACGCGGTGCTGATGCGCCGCGCGCTGGAGTACGTCAAGGCCTTCGACGGCGTCGTCGCGCAGCACGCCCAGGAGCCGCGGCTCACCGAGGGCGCGCAGATGAACGAGGGCGAGCTCTCCGGCAGGCTCGGCCTGACCGGGTGGCCGGCGGTCGCCGAGGAGGCGGTCATCGCCCGCGACTGCCTGCTCGCCGAGCACGTCGGCTCGCGGCTGCACGTCTGCCACGTCTCGACCGCGGGCTCCGTGCAGATCGTGCGCGAGGCCAAGGCTCGCGGCGTCGACGTCACCGCCGAGGTGTGTCCGCACCACCTGATCCTCACCGACGACCTGGCCGCGACCTACGACCCGATCTACAAGGTCAACCCGCCGCTGCGCACCCGGGCCGACGTCGAGGCGCTGCGGGCCGGCCTGGCCGACGGCACGATCGACATCGTCGCCACCGACCACGCTCCGCACCCCCACGAGGACAAGGACTGCGAGTGGGCGGCCGCGGCGTTCGGCATGCTCGGCCTCGAGACGGCGTTGTCGATCGTGCAGGAGACGATGGTCGACCCCGGCCTGCTGGACTGGGCGGGCGTCGCCGAGCGGATGTCGGCCGCCCCGGCACGCATCGGCCGCGTCGACGCCCACGGCCGGCCGCTGGAGGTCGGCGAGCCGGCCAACGTCGTGCTCTACGACCCGGCCGTGCGGCGCACGGTCGACGCCGCCGAGTCGGCCAGCCTGAGCCGGAACACCCCCTACCGCGGCATGGAGCTGCCCGGTCGCGTCGTCGCCACCTTCCTGCGTGGCACCCCCACTGTCCTGGACGGAGAGCTCATCTGATGGCGCACAACACGGCTGCGAAGAACGCACTGCTGGTCCTCGAGGACGGGCGCACCTTCCGCGGCGAGTCGTTCGGGGCCGAGGGCGAGACCTTCGGCGAGGCGGTCTTCAACACCGGCATGACCGGCTACCAGGAGACCCTGACCGACCCGTCGTACCACCGCCAGGTCGTCGTGATGACCGCGCCGCACGTCGGCAACACCGGCATCAACGACGAGGACCCCGAGTCCCGCCGGATCTGGGTCGCCGGGTACGTCGTGCGCGACCCCGCCCGCGTGCCCAGCAGCTGGCGCAGCCGCCGGACGCTCGACGACGAGCTGCGCGAGCAGGGCGTCGTCGGCATCAGCGGCGTCGACACCCGTGCGCTGACCCGGCACCTGCGCGACCGCGGCGCGATGCGGGTCGGCATCTCCACCACCGAGACCGACGCCGAGGCCCTGCTGGAGCGGGTCCGCGCCTCCGCGGAGATGAGCGGCCTGGAGCTCGCCGACGAGGTGACCACGCCGGAGGCGTACGTCGTCCCGGCCCAGGGCCGGAAGCGGTTCACCGTCGCCGCGCTCGACCTCGGCATCAAGTCGATGACGCCGTACCGGATGGCCGAGCGCGGCATCGAGGTGCACGTGCTGCCCGCGACGTCCACGATCGACGACGTGCTCGCGGTGCAGCCCGACGGCCTCTTCTACTCGAACGGCCCCGGCGACCCTGCGGCGACCACCCAGCAGATCGAGGTGCTGCAGGGAGCGCTGGAGCGCGAGGTGCCGTACTTCGGCATCTGCTTCGGCAACCAGCTCTTCGGGCGGGCGCTCGGCTTCGGCACCTACAAGCTGAAGTACGGCCACCGCGGCATCAACCAGCCGGTGATGGACCGCACCACCGGCAAGGTCGAGGTCACCGCGCACAACCACGGCTTCGCCGTCGACGCCCCGCTCGAGGGCTCCACCACCACGCCGTACGGCGAGGCGAGCGTCAGCCACGTGTGCCTCAACGACGACGTCGTCGAGGGCCTCGAGCTGCGCGCCCCGGCGTCCGAGGGCGGCGCGCTCAAGAGCTTCTCCGTCCAGTACCACCCCGAGGCCGCCGCCGGCCCGCACGACGCGGCGTACCTCTTCGACCGGTTCGTCACCCTCATGAACGACAGGAAGGGTGCCTGAGCATGCCCAAGCGCACCGACATCGAGTCCGTCCTGGTCATCGGCTCCGGGCCGATCATCATCGGCCAGGCCGCCGAGTTCGACTACTCCGGCACCCAGGCCTGCCGGGTGCTCCGCGAGGAGGGCCTGCGGGTCATCCTGGTCAACTCCAACCCGGCGACGATCATGACCGACCCCGAGTTCGCCGACGCCACCTACGTCGAGCCGATCACGCCCGAGTTCGTCGAGAAGGTGATCGCCAAGGAGCGCCCCGACGCTCTGCTGGCCACCCTCGGTGGGCAGACCGCCCTCAACGCCGCGATGGCGCTGGACCGCGACGGCGTGCTGGAGAAGTACGGCGTGGAGCTCATCGGCGCCAACATCGAGGCGATCGACCGCGGCGAGAACCGGCAGGTGTTCAAGAAGATCGTGGAGGAGCTCGGCGGCGAGTCGGCGAAGTCCGCGATCTGCCACTCCATGGACGACTGCCTCGCGGCGGTCGAGGAGCTCGGGTACCCCGTCGTCGTGCGCCCCTCGTTCACCATGGGCGGCACCGGCTCGGGCATGGCGCACGACGAGGAGGACCTGCACCGCATCGCCGGCGCCGGCCTCGACGCCAGCCCCACCACCGAGGTGCTCCTCGAGGAGTCGATCCTCGGGTGGAAGGAGTACGAGCTCGAGGTGATGCGCGACACCGCCGACAACGTGGTGATCGTCTGCTCGATCGAGAACCTCGACCCGATGGGCGTCCACACCGGTGACTCGATCACGGTGGCGCCCGCCATGACGCTGACCGACCGCGAGTACCAGAAGATGCGCGACCTGGCGATCGGCATCATCCGCTCCGTCGGCGTCGACACCGGCGGCTGCAACATCCAGTACGCCGTGAACCCGGCCGACGGCCGGCTCATCGTCATCGAGATGAACCCCCGGGTCAGCCGCTCGAGCGCGCTGGCCTCGAAGGCGACCGGCTTCCCCATCGCGAAGATCGCCGCCAAGGTCGCGATCGGCTACACCCTCAACGAGATCCCCAACGACATCACCACCCGGCCCGACGGGCACTCCACGCCGGCGAGCTTCGAGCCGACCCTCGACTACGTCGTGGTCAAGGTGCCGCGGTTCGCCTTCGAGAAGTTCCCCGCCGCCGACCCGATGCTCACCACGCACATGAAGTCGGTCGGCGAGGCGATGGCGATCGGCCGGAGCTTCACCGAGGCGCTGCAGAAGGCGCTGCGCTCCCTCGAGAGCCCGAACGCCGTCTTCGACTGGCACCAGGAGTGGGTCGAGCTCGACAAGGAGGCGCTGCTCGAGGACATCCGGATGCCGCACGACGGCCGGCTGCGCAAGGTCATGGACGCGATCCGCGCCGGCGCCACCCCGGAGGAGATCCACGACGCGACGGGGATCGACCCCTGGTTCGTCGACCAGCTCGCGCTGATCAACGAGGTCGCCGCCGAGGTGACGGCCGCCCCCGAGCTGACCCCCGAGCTGCTGCGCAAGGCCAAGCGGCACGGCTTCTCCGACCACCAGGTCGGCAAGATCCGCGGCATGTCGGCCGACGTCGTCCGGGGCGTGCGGCACGCGCTGGGCATCCGGCCGGTCTACAAGAGCGTCGACACCTGCGCGGCGGAGTTCGCCGCGGCGACGCCGTACCACTACTCCTCCTACGACGAGGAGACCGAGGTGCAGCCGCGCGAGCGGCCCGCGGTCATCATCCTCGGCTCGGGGCCCAACCGCATCGGCCAGGGCATCGAGTTCGACTACTCCTGCGTGCACGCCTCGCTGGCGCTCGGGCAGGGCGAGGGCGGCGCCGGCTACGAGACCGTGATGGTCAACTGCAACCCGGAGACGGTCTCCACCGACTACGACACCTCCGACCGGCTCTACTTCGAGCCGCTCACCCTCGAGGACGTCCTCGAGGTCGTCCACGCCGAGCAGGCCGCTGGTCCCGTCGCGGGCGTCATCTGCCAGCTCGGCGGGCAGACGCCCCTCGGTCTCGCCCAGGGGCTGGCCCGCGCCGGCGTGCCGATCGTCGGTACGTCGCCGGACGCCATCGACCTCGCCGAGGAGCGCGGCGCCTTCGGCCGGGTGCTCGCCGAGGCCGGGCTCACCGCGCCCAAGCACGGCACCGCCACGTCCTACCCCGAGGCGCAGCGGATCGCCGCCGAGATCGGCTACCCGGTGCTGGTGCGCCCGTCGTACGTGCTCGGCGGCCGCGGCATGGAGATCGTCTACGGCGACGAGGCACTCGAGACCTACCTGGAGAAGTACGTCGCCGCCGGGCTGATCTCGCGCGAGGCGCCGGTGCTGGTGGACCGCTTCCTCGACGAGGCGGTCGAGATCGACGTCGACGCCCTCTACGACGGCAGCGAGCTCTTCCTCGGCGGCGTGATGGAGCACATCGAGGAGGCCGGCATCCACTCCGGCGACTCCGCGTGCGCGCTGCCGCCGATCACGCTGGGCGCCCGCGAGGTCGCCCGGATCCGGGAGGCGACCGAGGCCATCGCGCGCGGCGTCGGCGTGCTGGGGCTGTTGAACATCCAGTTCGCGCTGGGGTCGGACATCCTCTACGTCCTCGAGGCGAACCCGCGCGCCTCGCGCACCGTGCCGTTCGTGTCGAAGGCGACCGCCACACCGCTGGCCAAGGCGGCCGCCCGGATCATGCTCGGCGAGAGCATCGCCGAGCTGCGGGCCGCGGGCCTGCTGCCGGCCGAGGGCGACGGCGGGCTGCTGCCGAGCGACCAGCCGATCGCCGTCAAGGAGGCGGTGATGCCGTTCAACCGGTTCCGCACCCCCGACGGCTCGCAGGTCGACACGGTGCTCGGACCGGAGATGAAGTCGACCGGCGAGGTGATGGGCTTCGACCGCGACTTCGGCACCGCCTTCGCGAAGTCGCAGGCCGCGGCGTTCGGCCCGCTGCCCACCAGCGGCAAGATCTTCGTGTCGATGGCCAACCGGGACAAGAGGTCGATGGTCTTCCCCATCAGGGCCCTCGCCGACCTGGGCTTCGAGATCCTGGCCACCTCCGGGACGGCCGAGGTCCTGCACCGCAACGGGGTGCCCACGACGGTCGTTCGC
Source organism: Nocardioides ureilyticus (assembly GCF_051280745.1). Lineage (NCBI taxonomy): Bacteria > Bacillati > Actinomycetota > Actinomycetes > Propionibacteriales > Nocardioidaceae > Nocardioides > Nocardioides ureilyticus. The sequence continues at coordinate 28,599 of NZ_JBNCOG010000034.1, forward strand.
AAGCACTTCGAAGGCCCCGGCCCGGAGGGCGAGAAGACGACCGTGCAGCTGATCCTCGACGGCGACATCCAGATGGTCGTCAACACCCCGTACGGCGCAGGGGAGGGGCACGCCCGGCTCGACGGCTACGAGATCCGCACGGCCGCCGTGCGCGCCAACGTCCCCTGCATCACCACCGTGCAGGGCCTCGGCGCGGCCGTCCAGGGCATCGAGGCGGCGCGGCGCGGGGACATCGGCGTCCGGAGCCTGCAGGAGTGGGCCCTTCGAGACGGTCGATCCGCTCCCTCCTCAGGAACCGCCCGACGGTGACGCCGTACTCCCTGCTCTTCGACCACGTCGCCACCCGGGTGGACCCGGAGCGAGCCCACCACCTCGGTTTCCGCGCGGTGCGGGCGGGCCGGCCGCTGCTGAGCCCGTTGCTGGCGCGGCTGCCGGCGCAGGGGCGACCGGTCCTGGCGCTGGGGCTGGAGTTCCCCAACGTGCTGGGGTTGGCAGCGGGGTTCGACAAGAACGCCGTGGGCGTCGACGCGCTCGCCGCACTGGGGTTCGGGCACGTCGAGGTCGGCACGGTGACGGGGGAGGCGCAGCCCGGCAACCCGCGGCCCCGGCTCTTCCGGCTGCCCGCCGACCGGGCGGTCGTCAACCGGATGGGCTTCAACAACGACGGGGCGGAGGTCGTCGCCCAGCGGCTCGCGGCGCGGGCGGCCGGCTTCCCCGGTGATCCGGGGAGACCGACGCGCCCCCGGCCCGTCCTCGGGGTCAACATCGGCAAGACCAAGGTGGTGCCGGACGACGACCAGGCGGCGGTGGAGGCCGACTACGCCAAGTCGACCCGGTTGCTCGCGCCGCACGCGGATTACCTGGTCGTGAACGTGAGCTCCCCGAACACGCCCGGCCTGCGGAACCTCCAGGCGGTGGAGAAGCTCCACCCGCTGCTCGAGCACGTGCGCCGCACGGCCGACTCGGTCACGACCCGGCGGGTGCCGCTGCTGGTCAAGATCGCCCCCGACCTCTCCGACGACGACGTCCTCGCCGTGGCGGACATGGCGCTGGCGATCGGCCTCGACGGCGTCATCGCCACGAACACCACCATCGCCAGGGACGGGCTCGCCAGCGACCCGGCGCTCGTCGCGGCGGCGGGCGCGGGCGGCCTGTCCGGGCGGCCGCTGACCCAGCGCTCGCTCGACGTGCTGACCCTGCTGCGGGGGCGGGCGGGCGACCGGCTCACGCTCGTCGGGGTCGGCGGGATCACCACGGCCGAGGACGCACGCGCCCGGCTCGACGCGGGTGCCGACCTGCTGCAGGCCTACACCGCGTTCGTCTACGAGGGCCCGCTGTGGCCGCGGCGGATCCTCGCCGGGACGGAGTCGGCCCAGCGGTGAGCAGCACCGTGCACACCACAGGGGAGGTGCTGGCCAGCAAGCGGGTCGGCGCCTTCCAGCACCTGACGGTGGCCGCGCCCGGGGTGGCGCAGCGGTTCCGCCCGGGCACCTTCGTCGCCCTCTCCGTCGGGGCGACCTCGCTCGCGCGGCGGGCGCTGTGGATCCACGGCGTCCGCTCGGTCGGCGGCCACGGGCCGGCCCTGCAGCTGGTCGTGGAGCCGGTCGGGGAGGGCACCCGCTGGCTGGCCGGCCTCCCCGTCGGCGCCACGGTGGAGCTCACCGGACCGCTCGGCCGCCCGTTCGCGCTGCCGAAGGAGCCGGTCTCGACGCTGCTGGTGGGCGAGGGGTACGCCGCGGCGCCGCTCTTCCCGCTCGCCGAGCGGCTCCGCGAGCGCGGCTGCCCGGTCAGCCTCCTGGTCGCCGCCCCCGACGAGCGGCACCTGCTCTCCGCTCTCGAGGCGCGCCGGGTGGCGCGGGCGGTCACCGTCGTCACCGCCGACGGGTCCGTCGGGCGCCGTGGCGTCGTCGCCGACGTCATCGGTGGCGTGCTGGCCCAGGCCGGCGCCGAGGTGGTCTACGCCGCCGGCGGGGTGGCCGCGCTGCACGCCGTGGCCGCGGCCGCCGAGCAGGCCGGTGCGTGGAGCCAGACGGCGGTCGAGCAGCCGCTCACGTGCGGCACCGGTCTCTGCCACGGGTGCCCGCTGCCGGTGGTCGGCGAGGACGGCGTCGCCCGGACCGTCCGGGCCTGTGTCGAGGGCCCCGTGGTCCGCGGCGACCGGGTGCGCTGGGACGAGCTGGTCGGCCCCGTGAGCGAGGGGCACGGCGGGGACGCGGTGAGGTCGTGGTGATGGAGCTGTCCAACCCGGTGCTCGTCGCGGCCGGGTGTGGCGGGACCGGCCGGGAGCTCGCGCCGTACGTCGACCTCGCGGCGCTCGGCGGCTACGTCACCCGGTCGATCAGCCTCAACGCCCGCGCCGGCGGCCCCGCGCCGCGGCTCGCCGAGACCCCCTCGGGGCTGGTGCACACCACCGGCCTGCCGGGCCCGGGGCTCGAGATCTTCCTCGCGACCGAGCTGCCCTGGCTGGTCCAGCAGGGCGCACGGGTGGTCGTCTCCATCACGGGCTCGTCCGTGGCCGAGCACGCCGAGGTCGCCAAGCGGCTCGCGCACGCACCCGGCATCCGTGCCCTCGAGGTCAACCTCGCCGTGCCCGACGCGCGCGAGCACGGGCTGCTCGACGTCCGCGAGCCCTTCCACGCCGCCAACGTCACGGCCGCGGTGGTGCGCGAGGCCGACGGCCTGCCCGTCCTCGCCAAGGTCCGGCCCGACCTGCTGCGCGTCGCGGAGTCGGCACGGGTGGTCACCGACGCCGGTGCGGTGGGCGTCGTCGTCGGCGGGCCCCAGGCGGCCGCCCTGCCCGACGGCCGCCCCGCCGGCCTCAGCGGGCCCGCCATCCGGCCGCTCGCGCTGCGCTGCGTCACCGAGGTCAGGTCGGCCCTGCCCGCCGTGGCCGTCATCGGCGGCGGCGGGATCACGACGACGGCCGACGCCCTGTCCTTCCTGGCCGCCGGCGCCGTGGCCGTGCAGGTCGGCACGGCGCTGCTGCACGACCCGACCACCGCCGCGCGGATCGCCGCCGACCTCGCAAGGGAGAGACCATGACCACTGGGACCAGCCACGAGTTCGGCACCCGGCTCCGGGCCGCTGTCGGTGCGCGGGGACCGCTGTGCGTCGGCATCGACCCGCACGCGGGGCTGCTCGACCGGTGGGGGCTCCCGGACGACGTCGACGGGCTCCGCACCTTCGCCCTCACCGCGACCGAGGCGCTCGCGCCCGAGGTCGCGGTGCTCAAGCCGCAGTCGGCGTTCTTCGAGCGGCACGGCAGCCGCGGCGTCGCGGTGCTCGAGGAGGTGCTCGCCGTCGCGCGGGCGGCGGGCGCGCTGGTGGTCCTCGACGTCAAGCGCGGCGACATCGGCTCGACCTCCCAGGCGTACGCCGACGCCTACCTCGACCCCGCGTCGCCGCTCGCCGCCGACGCCGCGACGGTCAGCCCGTTCCTCGGCTTCGGCTCGCTCGACCCGTTCGTCGAGACGGCGTCCCGGCACGGCGCCGGGCTCTTCGTGCTCGCGCTGACGTCGAACCCCGAGGGCCCCGAGGTCCAGCACGCCCGCCTCGCCGGCGGGCAGACGGTCGCGGGGCGGGTGCTCGACCACCTGCGGCGGCTCAACGACGGCGCCGACCCGCTCGGCTCCTTCGGTGCGGTCGTCGGCGCGACCATCGGCGAGAGCCAGGAGGACCTCGCCTTCAACGGGCCGGTGCTGGCCCCCGGGTACGGCGCCCAGGGCGGCACCGCCGCCGACCTGCGCCGGATCTTCGGCTCGGCCGCCGGCGACGTGCTGCCCAGCTCCTCGCGCGAGGTGCTCCGCCACGGCCCGGACGCGGCCGCCCTCCGCGACGCGGCCCGGGCCGCCAACGACGAGCTGGCGGTGCTCCGGTGAGGCGCCTCGCCACGGTGGTGGCGGCCCTGCTGCTGGTCCCGGTGGCGGGCTGCTCGTCGGACCCGCACGAGGAGTACTGCGAGGAGGTCCGGGCCCAGCAGGCCGACCTTTCCGACGCCGTGGCCGGCGGCGGGCCGACCGCCCTCATCCGTGCGCTGCCGATCCTGCAGCGGCTGGAGGAGGAGGCGCCGCGTGACATCCGCGACGAGTGGGACCTGGTCGTCGGACGCGTGCAGGAGCTTGCGGAGGCGCTCGAGGCCGCGGGCGTCGACCCCGCGTCGTACGACCGGGAGGACCCGCCGGCGGGACTCGCGGCGGAGGAACGGATCCGCATCGACGCCGCCGCCCGCGAGCTCGCCGCACCGGCCACGGTCGAGGCCTTCGCGGGCGTGCAGCAGCAGGCGCGCGACGTGTGCCAGACCCCTCTCACCGTCTGATCCGCGGGCGAGGGGCGGCGTTGCCGGGCGGAAGGGACTCTGACTAGATTGGGCCCCCAGCCCTGTCCGTCTCGTCGCACGACCGAAGGATTGCCCGTGGCGCTCCCGCCCCTCACGCCGGAACAACGCAAGGCGGCCCTCGAGAAGGCAGCCGCCTCGCGCCGCGAGCGGGCCGAGGTCAAGAACCGCCTCAAGAACTCCGGTGCCTCGATCGTCGACGTGCTGCGCGAGGGCCAGGAGAACGAGGTGATCGGCAAGATGCGGGTCGTCGACCTGCTGCAGTCGATGCCCGGCCTCGGCAAGGTCCGCGCCCGCCAGGTCATGGAGCGCCTCGGCATCGCCGAGAGCCGGCGCGTCCGCGGGCTCGGCACCAAGCAGGTGGCCGCGCTCGAGAAGGAGTTCGCGGCCCGTGAGCAGGCGTGAGCGGCCCCTCGACCGGGTTCGCCACGCCTGAGCGCCGCTCCCGGCTCGTCGTCCTGGCCGGTCCCACGGCCGTCGGCAAGGGCACCGTCGCGGCGCACATCCGCGAGCACCACCCGGACGTGTGGATCTCGGTGTCGGCCACCACGCGTGCACCGCGGCCCGGCGAGGTCAACGGCGTGCACTACTGGTTCGTCTCCGACGAGGAGTTCGACCGGATGATCGCCGAGGACGACCTGCTCGAGTGGGCGGTCGTCCACAAGTCGGCCCGCTACGGCACGCCGCGGCAGCCGGTCGACCTCGCGCTCGCCTCCGGGCGGCCGGCGATGCTGGAGATCGACCTCCAGGGCGCCCGCCAGGTCCGGCGGACCATGCCGGAGGCCCTCTTCGTCTTCCTCAAGCCTCCCTCGTGGGAGGAGCTGGTGCGTCGCCTGGTCGGCCGCGGCACGGAGACCGAGGAGGAGCGGGAACGGCGGCTCACCACGGCGCGCGAGGAGCTCGCGGCCGAGGCCGAGTTCGACGTCACCATCGTCAACCACGAAGTTCACGCTGCCGCGGCTGAGTTGGTAGCCTTGATGACGCTCGACTAGTTGAGCGCCCACCCACGGAATTGAGGCTTCACGCGTGTCTGCCCCCAACATCGACGCTCAGGGTGTCACCAACCCCTCGATCGACGACCTGCTCACCAAGACCGACAGCAAGTACAAGCTGGTCCTGTACAGCGCCAAGCGGGCTCGGCAGATCAACGCCTACTACTCCCAGCTCGGCGAGGGCCTGCTGGAGTACGTCGGACCGCTCGTCGACACCCACGTGCAGGAGAAGCCGCTCTCGATCGCGCTCCGCGAGATCAACGACGACCTGCTGACCTGCGAGGACGTCGACCCGGCCGAGCTCGCCGCCGAGGAGGCCGCCGCGAAGGCGGCTGCGATCGACGCGTCGTTCAGCCCCGGCGAGTGATCCGCTGAGCACCAGCCCGTCGCACGAGGCCGCGTCCCCCACGGGGGCGCGGCCCGTTGCTCGTCCGAAGGTCGTCCTCGGCGTGACCGGCGGCATCGCGGCGTACAAGGCCTGCGAGCTGCTCCGCCGGCTCACCGAGTCCGGCCACGACGTGACCGTCGTGCCGACGGAGTCGGCACTGGAGTTCGTCGGGGCCCCGACCTGGGCGGCGCTGTCGGGCAAGCCGGTCGCCTCCGACGTCTGGACCAACGTGCACCAGGTGCCCCACGTGCGACTGGGACAGACCGCCGACCTGGTCGTCGTCGCACCCGCGACGGCGGACACCATGGCCCGCGCGGCGCACGGCCTCGCCGACGACCTGCTCACCAACACGCTGCTGACCGCGCGCTGCCCGGTCGTCCTGGCGCCGGCCATGCACACCGAGATGTGGGAGCACCCCGCCACGCAGGCCAACGTCGCGATGCTCCGCGAGCGCGGTGTCCTGGTCATCGAGCCCGCCGAGGGCAGGCTGACCGGCAAGGACACGGGCAAGGGCCGGCTGCCCGAGCCCGCCGAGATCTTCGAGGTCTGCACCCAGGTGCTGGCCCGCGCGGCCGCCGGCGTGGGTGCGGCCCGCGACCTGGCCGGGCGGCACGTCCTGGTCTCCGCGGGCGGGACCCGGGAGTACCTCGACCCGGTCCGGTTCCTCGGCAACCGCTCCTCGGGGCTGCAGGGCTACGCGCTCGCCCGCGCCGCGGTCGCCCGCGGTGCCGAGGTCACGCTCGTGGCCGCGAACACGACGTTGCCCGACCCGGCGGGCGTGAAGGTGGTCCGGGTCGAGACCACCGCCGAGCTCCGCGACGCCGTGGTCTCCGCCTCTGCCGCGGCCGACTCGGTGGTGATGGCGGCCGCCCCGGCCGACTTCCGGCCGACCGGCGTGAGCGAGGCCAAGATCAAGAAGTCCACCGACGGGTCGGCGCCGACGATCGAGCTGGTGCAGAACCCCGACGTGCTCCGCGAGATCAGCGCGGACCGCTCCCGCGCGGGCCAGGTGGTCGTCGGCTTCGCGGCGGAGACCGGCGACGAGACCGGCTCCGTCCTCGACCTGGCCCGGGCCAAGCTGGCCCGCAAGGGCTGCGACCTGCTGGTCGTCAACGACGTCAGCGGGGGAGCGGTCTTCGGCAGCCCCGACAACGAGGCCGTGATCCTGGGAGCCGACGGCAGCACGACGCAGGTGCCCCGTGGGTCGAAGTCGGCGCTGGCGCATGCCATTTGGGACGAAGTGGCCCGCAGGCTGCAGGATTGAGACGGCCGTCCCGGTCCGTGGGACGGCTTCTATGGTGGGCACGACCGTGGGCACGCCCCGAACGAGTAGGAGCATCGCTGTGGCCGGACGACTCTTCACCTCCGAGTCCGTGACCGAGGGACACCCGGACAAGATCGCCGACCGGATCAGCGACACCGTCCTGGACTACCTGATGGCCAACGACGGGGACCGGGCGAACCTCCGCGTCGCCGTCGAGACGCTGCTGACCACCGGGCTCGTCGTGGTGGCCGGCGAGGTCCGCACCAACGCGTACGCCCCGGTGGCCGACCTGGTGCGGAAGGCGATCCTCGAGATCGGCTACGACTCCTCGGAGAAGGGCTTCGACGGCACCTCCTGTGGCGTCACGGTCGCGATCGGGCAGCAGTCCGAGGACATCGCCCAGGGCGTCGACCACGGCCACGAGTCCCGCGTCGGCACCTCGGAGGACGAGCTCGACCGCCGCGGCGCCGGCGACCAGGGCCTGATGTTCGGCTACGCCTGCGACGACACCGCCGTTCTCATGCCGCTGCCGATCGTGATCGCCCAGCGTCTCTCGGAGCGGCTCACCGAGGTGCGCAAGAACGGCACCATGGACAACCTGCGGCCCGACGGCAAGACCCAGGTCACCATCGAGTACGACGAGGACGACCGGCCGGTCCGCATCGACACCGTCGTGCTGTCCACCCAGCACTCGGAGGAGACCGACCTCACCAAGCTCGAGGCCGAGATCAAGCAGCACGTCATCGACCCGGTGCTCGCCGGCTTCGACATCCCGTCGGAGGAGTACCGGCTGCTGGTCAACCCCACCGGCCGGTTCGTCGTCGGCGGCCCCATGGGCGACGCCGGGCTCACCGGTCGCAAGATCATCGTCGACACCTACGGCGGCATGGCCCGCCACGGCGGCGGCGCCTTCTCGGGCAAGGACCCGTCGAAGGTCGACCGCTCCGCGGCCTACGCCATGCGCTGGGTGGCGAAGAACGTCGTCGCCGCCGGCCTGGCCCGCCGCTGCGAGGTCCAGGTCGCCTACGCCATCGGCAAGGCGCAGCCGGTCGGTGTCTTCGTGCAGACCTTCGGCACCGGCGTCGTGTCCGACGAGGCCATCCAGGAAGCCGTCCTGGAGGTCTTCGACCTCCGTCCGGCCGCGATCCTGCGCGACCTGGACCTGCTGCGGCCGATCTACGCCCAGACCGCGGCGTACGGCCACTTCGGGCGCGAGCTGCCGGAGTTCACGTGGGAGCGCACCGACCGCGCCGACGCGCTCAAGGCGGCCGTCGGTCGGTGACCGGCCGGCGGGGATGTCGGTCCCCGCTGCCAGACTCCGGGCCGTGACCCAGCCCGCAGACCGCCCCGAGGAGCAGCCCGAGCTGCTCCCCGGCATGGTCCGCAGGAGCGTCGCGGAGTCCCGGGCCAAGGCGCGGGCGACGAGGGCGCGCAAGGCCGCCGAGGCGGAGGTGGCCGAGGCCGACCCGGTGGCCCGGGTGCTGGTCGACGTGCCGCTGGCCCACCTCGACCGGACCTTCGACTACGCCGTGCCCGCCGCGATGGCCGAGACCGCGCGCCCCGGCGTGCGGGTCAAGGTCCGCTTCGCCGGGCAGGACGTCGACGGGTACCTGCTCGAGCGCGTCGCGACCTCCGAGCACGGAGGGCGGCTCGCCCCGCTGCGGCGGGTGGTGAGCGCCGAGCCGGTGCTCAGCCCCGCGGTCGCCGGCCTGGTCGGGCGGGTCGCCGAGCGGTACGCCGGCATGCGGTCGGACGTGCTGCGGCTGGCGGTGCCGCCCCGCCACGCGACCGTCGAGAAGGAGCCCTCACCGGCGGAGCCGCCCCTCCCGCCGGCCGCGCCCCGCGAGGCTGCGGCGTGGGCCGCCTACGAGCACGCGCCGGCGTACCTCGCACGGCTGGCCGAGGGTGGGACCCCGCGTGCGGTGTGGTCGCCGGCCCCCGGTGAGGACTGGCCGGCGCGGGTCGCGGAGGCGGCGGCCGCCACGCGCCGCAGCGGCCGGGGTGTGCTGGTCTGCGTGCCCGACGGCAAGGACGTCGCCCGGGTCGGGGCCGCGCTGGGCGCGCTGCTGGGGGAGGAGCACCACGTCGCCCTCACGGCCGACGCCGGACCGGCGCGGCGCTACCGCGACTTCCTCGCCGTCAGCCGCGGGACCCGGCGGATCGTCGTCGGCACCCGTGCCGCGGCGTTCGCACCCGTCCACGACCTGGGGCTCGTGGTGATCTGGGACGACGGCGACGACCTCCACGCCGAGCCGCGCGCGCCGTACCCGCACACCCGCGAGACGCTGCTGCTCCGTGCGGAGCAGGAGCGCGCGGCGGTGCTGGTCGCGGGTTTCGCGCGCACGGTCGAGGCGGCGTACCTGCTGCGTACCGGCTGGGCGCGCGAGCTGGCCGCGCCCCGGGCGCTGCTCCGGGAGCGGGTGCGGACGATCGTGGCGGGCGCGAGCGACCACGACCTCGAGCGGGACCCGTACGCACGCTCCGCGCGGCTCGGCAAGCAGGTCCTCGGCACGGTGCGCAGCGCGCTGGAGGAGGGGCCGGTGCTCGTGCAGAACCCGCGGACGGGCTACGTCGCCTCGCTGGCGTGCGAGCGGTGCCGCACACCGGCGCGATGCGGGGCCTGCCGGGGTCCGCTGGCGCTGACCGGCCCGACGACGCCGCCGGCCTGCCGCTGGTGCGGCACGGCGGCGCCTGCCTGGAGCTGCCCCGAGTGCGGGCACTGCGGGCTGCGGGCGCCGGTGCTGGGGGAGGCGCGGACGGCCGAGGAGCTGGGGCGCGCGCTGCCGGGAGCCCGGGTGCTCACCAGCTCCGGCGAGCGGGTGCTGTCGACCGTGGACGGGCGCCCCGCCGGCGTGGTCGGGACGCCCGGCGCCGCGCCCGGGGGCGAGGGGGGGGTCCCCCCCCTGGTGCAGCTGGACTCCCGGGTGCTGCTCGGGGGCCCC
>NZ_JBNCOG010000035.1:0-37956 GCF_051280745.1 Nocardioides ureilyticus
TCTACGAGCGCGCGGAGAAGCACTTGGTGGCCGAGGCGGCCCACCACGACCCCACTGCGTTGCGGGTGATCGGCAAGCACCTGCTCACCGTGGTCGCCCCCGAGGTTGGCGAGGCCCACGACGCCCGCGCCCTGGAACGGGAGGAGCGCGAGGCCGAGGCGCGGGCGTTCTTGACGATGTGCCCCGACGGGCGCGGCAGCATGGTGGGGAAGTTCAGCGTGCCTGAGGCGCAGGGGCAGATGCTGCACAAGGCGCTGCTGGCGCTCTCGGCGCCCAAGCACCTCACCGCCACCGACGGCGCCGGCACCTACGAACGACGGCCCTCACCCGAACGCCTCGGCACGGCATTGGTCGAGCTGATCGAGCGGTTCCCCGCCGACCGGCTCCCCGACCTCGGCCGCACCAACGCCACCGTCGTGGTCACCATGGACCTCCACACCCTCCTCGGCGGCCTCAAGCACGCGCAGCTCGACACCGGCGGCGTCATCTCCGCCGCCCACGCCCGCCGCCTCGCCTGCGAAGCAGGCATCATCCCCGCCGTCCTCGGCACCCACAGCGAGGTCCTCGACCTCGGCCGCACCACCCGCCTCTTCACCAAAGCCCAACGCACCGCACTCAACCAGCAACAACCCACCTGCACCACCGTCGGCTGCGACTGGCCCGCCTACCTCTGCCACGCCCACCACGACACCCCCTGGCACTCAGGCGGCGGAACCGACCTCGCCAACGCCCGCAACCTCTGCCCCCACCACCACGCCCGCATCCACGACCCCACCTACGACACCCAGCGACATCCCGACAACAGCGTCACCTTCCACCGCCGCACCTAGAGATGGGCGCCGTGCAGAATCGGCTCATGGGCAACGGGGACCGACCCGAGTACCGCTGGCTCGCGTACGAACCACGAGGCGATGACGACGTCGTCGACGCTCCGGTGCAGGACGTACACCTCCGGGTCAACGAGTACGGCGGGCCGTTCTGGTACTCCGAGGGCTGCCTGGCCCTCGACTTCGAGGAGGTGCACCGGCTCGTGGGGATCACTCGGAGCCTCTACGACGACATCATCGCCTGGCACGACGAGGCGCTGGTCGCAGGCGAGAACGATCCGGCGATCTACGCCCGGCAGCAGGACCTGCTGCGCCGACTGGCGGACGAGGTCCGCGACGACATCGACGTGCCCGTCCCACGCACCTCTCCCCCGTCGCAGCTCTCGGTCCTCCGCACCGACCCCGAGCGGCTCCGGGCTCTCGGCGTCCCGGCGGAGCTGCTGTCGCGCGTGGAGGAGTGGCGGAGCCGCGCGGGCGACCACGCGCGGTCGAACGGCAGCAACGACGCAGCGATCTGGGCGTGGCAGGACGCCGGTGTGGTGCTCGCGGCGGAGATCAGCAAGGCGCTCGGCGAGGGGTACGTGGTCGGCTCGGACTAGCCCCGACCGCCGGGCCGGCCGTGGTCTCGACAAACTCGACCACCGAAATATGCGCGCTCGACCAGCGGGACCGGCCGTGGTCTCGACACGCTCGACCACCGAAGCAGCCTGCTCGACCGCCGGGCCGAGCGTGGTCTCGACACGCTCGACCACCGAAGCAGCCTGCTCGACCACCGAATGGGGCTGCTCGATCACCGACGCGAGCGGTGCCGGCGGCCAGCGCCGGCACCGCTCGCGGACGTCGGACCGGTCAGCGGTTCAGCTGCTGCTGCACCGTGCTGATGCACTGGCCCTGGTTGCGGTAGCGGCCACTGAAGTCCCGCCAGCCGCCGTCCTTGCACGCCTCCTTGGTGCCGAGCACGACGACCTCCAGCGGCTGGGCGGCCGGCCAGGTGGCACGGGGACGGTCACGGTTCTCGCCCAGGCTCTCCCACCGCAGCAGGTCGCGTCGCACCTCTCCTGCGTCAGGGAGCAGGTCCCGGGCGTGGAACGACCCGGCCGCGCCCGAGTCGTCGTTGAGGTTGACCTGCATCGTCGTGCCGAGCTCGCCCGGCGCCGCGGCGTGCTGGTAGTCCGACCGCACACGCGTCACCTCAGCGGGCACGGTCGGCGGAGACGCGACCTCCTCGAGCGGCTCCAGCGTCTGCGCGTCGAGGTAGAAGGTCCTCGCCTCGCCCTGGCACTCGACGTCGAGGCGCAGCCGGCCGTCCTGGGTCAGCTCCGGCGCCCAGTAGACCTCGACCTGGAAGACCAGCGTGCCCGGCTGGGAGAAGTCCCACGCCCCGGTCCAGTCACTGACCTGGACCTGCTGCCAGCCGTCGGCGGAGTCGTCCGGTCGAGCGACGTAGACCTGCGTGTTCCCCTCCTCGTCGTACTTGTGGTACGCCACGACCGGGTCGCCCTCGGCGTCGAACCCGACCTGCACGTTGTTGTTGATGACGCCGCCGTCGACCGGCACCGGGTCGACGACGTCGCTGCCGGCGCGGGTGATCGGCAGCTCGAGGGGCGCCCCCGCGCTGTCCTCCCAGTTCAGCAGGTCGTCGGTGCGGCCGTAGGAGACGGTGTTCGTGGTCGAGGCGATCCAGCTCTCGCGCCACACCCAGACCATGTGGTACTTCCCGTCCGGGCCCAGCCGTGGCTTCGCGGCATAGGCGTTGCGCTCTCCCTCGCCGTCCAGCACGGGCGTCGTCAGCAGCGGCCGCCACGTGTCCGTGCCGGCGTCGTACCGGTTGTAGATGTCGACGCCGTTCCCACTGCCGCCGTCGCGGTAGCGGAAGACGAGCGTGCCGTCGCCGAGCTCGAGGAAGACCGGGTAGGTCACCGACCGCTCGCGTCGCGGGTCGGCCATGGTCGGGACGCGCTCGAGCGTCGTGACGTCGCCGGGCTCGGTCGTGCGCCAGTAGCGCAGCTCGTCGTTGTGCATGTTGCCGGCGACGTGGAGGTTCCCCTCCCGGTCGGTCGCGATGGTGACGTAGTTGTGGCTGTCCCAGCCCAGCTGGCTGCCGAGCCGCTGGCGGGTCCACTCGGCGGTGTCGAGCGTGCGGTGGGCGACCGTGAGCACGCGGTCAGCGTCGTAGTAGGCGACGTACTGGTGCCGGCCAGTGGTCAGCAGCGCCTGTCCGACGTAGTGGCCGGCCCAGGTGTCGTCCACTCGCACGGTGTCGAGGACGGCCTCGCCGGTGCCCGCGTCGGCGTCCGCTGCCGGGACCGTGCCGCAGTCCAGCGGGGCCTGGCTCTGGGCCGGAGCGGCGGCCGAGGTGGTCGGGCTGAAGGCCGCGCCGGCGGCGAGGGCGGCCAGCCCCAGCGCTGCAGCGAGACGAGGGGCGGTGCGTCGTGCCATGTCCGAGATCTCCTTGCGTCCGCACGGTCCGCCACGAGCACCGCTCGGGGGGAAGCGGCTGGCGGCCGTGATGGAACGTTTCAACCATGTGACGGGCGTCTCGCGCAACCCCCGACCCGCGGACTGGTCGTCCGGTGGGACGTGCTACGCGCGCGACCGTGCCGGCCGTGTCCGACTCGCGGACCGGCGGACAGCGGGGCCGTGCCTCAGATCGGCAGGCCGAGGTCGCGCAACCGGGCGCGCAAGACGTCCGTGCCGTCGTCGACGGTCCACTGCAGGCCGTGGACGCCGGCCGCCCGGGCGCCGTCGACGTAGTGCTCCTTGTCGTCGACCAGCACCACCTCGTGCGGCTCGAGCCGCAGCTCGGCCAGGACGTGCTCGAAGAACGCGGGGTCGTCCTTCTTCGCCCCGATCTCGCACGAGGAGAAGGTCGAGTCCAGCAGGTCGGCGTAGCCGAGCTGCTCGCGCATGTACGCCGTGCGGACGTCCTGCTGGTTGGTGGCGAGGTGCACCGGGACGCCGGCCGCGCGCAGGTCGCGCACCACCTCCGCGGTGCCCGAGCAGACCTCGATCCGGTGGTAGTGGTCGACGAGCTCCCCCGCCCGGTCCTCCCGACCCCAGTGCGCCAGCACCTCGGCGACCACGTCGTGGAAGGACCGGTGCCCGACCAGCGCCGACTGCTCGGCCGCGAAGAGGTGGTCGGCGAACTCCTCGCCGGCGCCCGCGGGCGCGAACGCGTGGAGCGCCTCCAGCCAGCCGGGCGGGTTGACCTGCAGCACCCCGTCGGCGTCGACGAGCACCGCGCGGACCGCCATCAGGAGTTGAACTTCTGCTGCGTGCGCTCCAGCCCCTCGAGCAGCAGGCACTCGACGGCGTCCGCGGCGGTGTCGACCTGGAAGGGCAGCACCTTCCGCTCTGCGGCGGAGTAGCTCGACAGCACGAAGTCGGCGACGTCCTGGCGCCCCGGCGGACGGCCGATGCCGACCCGCACGCGGTGGAAGTCGCCGGTGCCGAGCGAGGAGCGCATCGACTTCAGCCCGTTGTGGCCGTTGTCGCCGCCACCGAGCTTCACCCGCATCGTGTCGAACGGGATGTCCAGCTCGTCGTGGACGGCGACGACCCGCTCGGGCGGCACCTTGTAGAAGCCGGCGAGCGCCTTCACCGGGCCTCCGACCTCGTTCATGTACGAGCGCGGCCGGGCCAGCACGACCCGGACCTGCTCGCCTCCGGGCACGCCGAGGCGACCCTCCACGACGTCGGCGCGGCCGGACTTGTGCGCGCGGAAGGGGGCACCCATCCGGGTGGCCAGCTCGTCGGTCACCAGGTAGCCGATGTTGTGCCGGTGGCCCGCATAGGAAGGGCCGGGATTCCCGAGCCCGACGACGAGCCACACGGGGCTTGCGGTGTCGGTCACGGGGTCCCGGCCCTTCCTGGGGTCGTGCTCAGCCGAACGTCACTCGGAGTCGGCGGCCTGCGCGTCGCCCGCCGCGTCCGCCTCGGCACCGGCCTGGGAGGCCTCGCCATCGGACTCGGGGGACTCGTCGCGCTCGATGCCGGCGTCCGCCTCGGCGTCGGCGAGCTCGGCCTCGAGGGCCGCCTCGGAGACCTGCTCGGTCACGTTGACGACCAGGGTGTCGCCGTCGACGAGCAGGGTGGAGCCAGGAGGCAGCTCGAGCTCGGAGGCGAGGATCTGCGTGCCTGCCTCCAGGCCCTCCACGGAGACCTCGATGAACTCGGGGATGTGGGTCGCCTCGGCCTCGAGCTCGACGGTCGGGTTCTCGTTGACGACCAGCGTGTCGCGGACGGCCTCGCCGACGACGTGCACCGGCACGTCGACGGTGACCTTCTCGCCGCGCCGCACGGCGACGAAGTCGACGTGCTCGAGGTGCCGCTTGATCGGGTCGATCTGGACCTGCTTGGTCAGCGCGAGCTGCGTGGTGCCCTCGATGTCGAGCTCGAGCAGGGCGTTCGAGCCGCCGTGCTTGAGCGCCATCATCGTCTCGTGACCAGGGAGGGTGACGTGGATCGGCTCGTTGCCGTGGCCGTAGATGACGGCGGGCACCTTGTCGGCACGGCGGATGCGGCGGGCGGCACCCTTGCCGAACTCGGTGCGGGTCTCGGCGGTGATCTTCTCGGCTGCCATGGGGCTCTCCTCGTGCGTACGTGCGTGCGGGCTGGTCTGCGTCTCGGGGCCTCGGCTCGACGGCGCGGTCCATCCCGGAGAACGGCCAGCCCTGTCGATCACGGAGCCGTCCACAGCCGGTGCGGCCGGAGACTCCCTCGCCGAGGCAACCGCAGTAGTCTAGGTGCCGCCACGGGTCGAGCGCCAATTCGGGGGACGGACCGCGCGGCGACCAGGTGTCCGCGGGGGGAGGCGGCGATGACGGCACGACCGACCCCGCACGCGCGCCGCCTCGCGATCATCGAGGACCACGAGCTCTTCGCCGAGGCCCTGGCGGTGGTCTTCTCGCTCGAGGGCTACGACGTACGCCGCATCGCCGCCCCGTCGGGGCGGGCCGGAACCGGCGGGGTGCTCGCCGCCGCGCGGCAGCTGCGTCCGCGCGTCGTGCTGCTCGACCTCGACCTGCTCGGGTTCGGCGACGCCACTCCCCTGATCGCTCCGCTGGCGCGCGCGGGCGCCGAGGTGGTGGTCCTGGCCGGCGGGGCCGACCGGGTCCGCTGGGGCGGCTGCCTCGCCGAGGGCGCGCGAGTGGTGGTGTCGAAGGGCCAGACCCTCGACCACGTCCGCACCGTGGTCCGTCGCCTGCTCGGCGGTCAGCCGGTCCTGCGGACCGCCGACCGCGAGGAGCTCCTGGCGCTCTGGCACGAGCACCGCCGCACCCGGGAGGAGCACCAGCGGCGGCTGGGCCGACTGACCCCGCGCGAGGAGCAGGTGCTGGGCCTGCTGATGGAGGGCCGGACGGTCCGCGAGATCGCTCACGTCGCTGTCGTCTCCGAGGGCACCGTCCGCAGCCACGTCAAGTCGGTCCTGGCGAAGCTCGGCGTCTCCTCACAGCTGGCCGCGGTCGGCCTCGCGCACGAGAGCGGCTGGCGACCGCGGGGCTGAGCCTCCCGACCGCTCCCCGTCCAGGGGGCCGGCCATGGCCGCTCAGCCGGTCACGGTCCAGGCATGCGTCGCCGCGGCGAAGGCGGGCGGACCGGCCATGGCCAGCAGCAGGCCCAGCACGACGAGGACGATCCCGACGAAGAGGATCGAGGTGTGCGGTGTCGATGTCCTGGACCTCATGGGCCCTCCCGAGCTCGGCGACGACGGTGCGTTCCCTTGCCCGTCCATCGTCACTGCGCCCACCACCCGGGCCAAGCACCGTTCGGCCAGTTCCCCCATTTCGAGTAGCCGAGATGGAGGCACGGCCGCCTGTCCCGCTCCCGCGGGACCCGTCGCTCAGGCGTGCCCGTCGAACATCGAGGTGACCGAGCCGTCCTCGAAGACCTCGCGGATAGCGCGGGCGACCAGCGGTGCGATCGACAGGATGGTGAGCTTGTCGAACTCGCGCTCCGGCGCGATCGGCAGGGTGTTGGTCACGATGACCTCGACCGCGGGACTGTTCTTGAGCCGGTCGACCGCAGGGTCGGACAGGATCGCGTGGGTGGCGGCGATGACCACGCCCGCGGCGCCCTCGGCGACCAGGGCCTCGGCGGCCTTCACGATCGTGCCGCCGGTGTCGATCATGTCGTCGGTGAGGATGCAGACCTTGCCCGCGACCTCTCCGACGACGCGGTTCGCGACCGTCTCGTTGGGCCGGTCGGTGCGCCGGGTCTTGTGGATGAACGCCAGCGGCGCGCCGCCGAGCTTGGCCGACCAGCGCTCGGCGACCTTGATCCGGCCGGCGTCCGGCGAGACGACGCAGAGCTGCTCGTGGCCGTACTTGAGCTTGACGTGGTCGGTGAGGATCGGCAGCGCCATCAGGTGGTCGACGGGGCCGTCGAAGTAGCCCTGGATCTGGTCGGCGTGGAGGTCGACCGAGATCAGCCGGTCGGCGCCGGCGGTCTTGAACAGGTCGGCCATCAGGCGGGCCGAGATCGGCTCGCGGCCGCGGTGCTTCTTGTCCTGCCGGGCGTAGCCGTAGAACGGCATCACCACGGTGATCCGCTTCGCGCTCGCGCGCTTGAGCGCGTCGACCATGATCAGGTGCTCCATGATCCACTCGTTGATCGGAGCGGTGTGGCTCTGCAGGACGAAGGCGTCGCAGCCGCGGACCGACTCCTCGTAGCGCACGTAGATCTCGGAGTTGGCGAACTCGTAGGCCGACGTCGGCACCAGGTCGGTGCCGAGGATGCCGGCGACCTCCTCGGCGAGCTCGGGGTGGGCCCGGCCACTGAAGACCATGAGGTTCTTCTCGGTGGTCTTCTTCATTCCGGTCATCGGTCCTGCTCCCTGGTCGCCGGAGGGGGTGCGGGGGCCGATTCTGCCCCGCCTGCGGGGTCGGTCCCAATTCGGTCCTCCCCGATGTGAGACGGCTCTCCCGACCGGGCCCGCGCCTCCTCGGCCGCAGCCGCCTGGGCAGTGCCGGGGCGCCGGCGCAGGACCCAGTCGTCGACGTTGCGCTGCGGCCCGCTGCTCACGGCCAGCGCGCCCGGCGGGACGTCGCGGCGCACGACGGTCCCGCCGGCGGTGCCCGCCCCGTCCCCGATCGACACCGGCGCCACGAAGGTGTTGTTCGAGCCGGTCCGAGCGTGCCGGCCGACGGACGTGCGGTGCTTGGCCACGCCGTCGTAGTTGGCGAAGATCGTGCCGGCGCCGATGTTGCTGCCCTCACCGATCGAGGCGTCACCGACGTACGACAGGTGCGGCACCTTCGCGCCGTCGCCGATCTCGGCGTTCTTGGTCTCGACGAACGCCCCGATCTTGCCGTCCGCGCCGAGCCGGGTCCCGGGACGGAGGTAGGCGAAGGGCCCGACGTTCGCGCCGTCGCCGACGACCGCCAGCTCGCCGTGGGTACGGACGACGCGCGCGCCCGTCCCGACCTCGCAGTCGCGCAGCGTCGTGTCGGGCCCGACGACGGCGTCCTCGCCCACGACCGTGGCGCCGAGCAGCTGGGTCCCCGGGAGGACCGTGACGTCCTGCGCCAGGACGACGTCCGCGTCGATCCAAGTGGTGGCGGGATCCATCACGGTGACGCCCTCGCGCATCCAGCGGGTGAGGATCCGCCGGTTCAGCTCGCGCCCGAGCTCGGCGAGCTGCACCCGGTCGTTGGCGCCCTCGGTCTGCAGCACGTCCTCGAGCGGGTGCGCCCCGACGGTGAGGCCGGCGTCGCGCGCGAGCTGGACGGCGTCGGTCAGGTAGTACTCGCCCTTGGCGTTGTCGTTGCTGATCCGCGGCAGCGCCTCGAGCAGGAACTCCGCGTCGAAGGCGAGGATCCCGGAGTTGATCTCCGCGATCGCGCGCTGGTCGACGGTGGCGTCCTTCTCCTCCACGATGGCGACCACCTCGCCGTCGCCGTCCCGGACCACCCGGCCGTAGCCGAAGGGCTCCGGCACCACCCCGCTCAGGATGCTGACCGCCCGCTGGGCCGCCTCGTGCTCCGCGGCGAACTCCCGCAGCGAGCGGCCCTCGAGCAGCGGTGTGTCGCCGTACGCCACGAGGACGGTGCCCGAGGCGTCCCCCGCCGCCTCCATCGCCACGCGCACGGCGTGGCCGGTGCCCAGCTGCTCCTCCTGGATCGCGAGGACGACCTCCGGAAGGTGCTCCTGGACGTGCGGCGCGACCTGCTCGCGCTGGTGGCCGACCACCGCGACGACGCGCTGGGGCTGCACCTCACGGACCGCCGCCAGGACGTGGCCGAGCATGCTCCGCCCGCAGATCGGGTGCAGCACCTTGGGAGTCTTCGAGCGCATCCGGGTGCCGCCGCCGGCGGCGAGCACGATCACCGTCAGGTTGTTCGTCACGCTCCCCGGGCAGGAGTCGAACCTACGTCGCTGTTCGGGAGCCGAAGCGACCTACCCGTCCCACGTGGTGGGGCTTCGCCGGGGATGGTCAGTACCGTCGCATGGTGCCACAGCGCTCCACGGCCGCACCGGCTCGGTGACGACGTGACCAGCCGACGCCGACCGCATGGCCCCGTCCTCGCCCTGCCGTTCGGCATGACCGCCTGCTCCGACGAGCCCGAGGACACCACCGACGGTGAGGTCGTCGAGGGCGGCGACTGACGGAGCGCCGGACGGACGCCGGTGGCCGCTACGGACCGGCGGCCGGGGCCTCGGTCCGCCGGACGTCGATGACGTGGCCGGTCTGGTCGGAGACCAGCACCTCCAGCGACTGGCACGCCACCTGCATCGAGGTCAGCAGGGTCTCCGGCGCCTCCTCACCGAAGGCCTGCAGTCGCATGGGAGTGGCCGTCCGCTCGGGGTTCACGCAGTTCACGCGCACGCCGTCCGCCGCCCACTCGTCCGCCAGCGCCTGCGTGAGGTTGACGACCGCGGCCTTCGCCGAGGAGTAGAGCGCGTAGCCGGACCGGCCCCGCGTGTACGACGACGAGGTGAACAGCAGCAGGGACCCTCCCGACGCCGCGAGGTGGGGGTGGAACTCCTGGGCGATGAAGATCGGCGCCAGGTAGTTCACCTCGGTCGCGTGGTAGATGCCCTCCTCCGACGTCTCCGTGAGCGCGCCTCGCGGCAGCACGCCAGCGGTGTTGACCACGTAGTCGATCCGACCGGTGGCCTCCAGTGCCCGCGCGGCTGCGGCGGCGACGTCGGCTCGGCGCTCGACGTGGGTGTCGGTGCTCGAGCGGCTGAACTCGAGCACCGTGGCGCCGTACGTCTCGGCGAGCCGGGCGATGTCGCTGCCGATGCCGTAGGAGCCGCCGAAGACGACCACCGTCCGACCGGCCAACGCGCGGCGGTAGCCCTCCTCGGTCAGCGCGGCAGGGTGGTCCGAGGAGGTCAGCTGGAAGAGCTTGTCGGCGATGTAGACGTCGATCGGCTCGGTCACCTTCATGTTCCGCTCGTGCCCCGCCACGACGGCGATGGGGACGTCGGGGAGGTACCGGAGCACGACGGTGCAGTCGTCGGTCGCGACGAAGTCCGGGTCCTGGCCCGCGCGGGCGTAGGCCTCGCGGAGCACCGACAGCTTGAAGGACTGAGGAGTCTGGCCGCGCCTCAGCAGGTGGCGGGGCAGCACGTCGGTGATCACGGAGCTGTCCTCGCGGACCTGGATCACGGTGTCCGCGGACGGGATCGCGGTGTCGACGGCGTCGTACTCCGCCAGCGCCGCGACGTTCGCCTCGATGATGGTCTGGGAGACCAGCGGCCGCACGGCGTCGTGCAGGAGGACGTTGCACTCGTCCGGCCCGAGCGCCGCCAGGGCGGCGCGCGTGGTGTCGTTGCGCGTGCCCGCACCCTCGAGCACCTGGGTCACCTTGGGGTACGCGCCGTCGCGCAGGATCGCCCGCACGGGGTCGAGGTGCCCGGGCGCCATCATCACGACGATCTCGTCGATCAGCGGCGAGGCATGGAGCGCCGCGATCGTGTGCTCGATGATCGGCTTGCCGGAGATCTTGATCAGCTGCTTGGGCAGGGTCAGCCCCACCCGCGTCCCGGTGCCGCCCGCGAGCACCACCGCGACGTTGCGGGTCGCCGTCACGCGCTCTCCCCCGTCTCCTCGGTCACGAGCCCCACGCCGGCGCTACGAGACCTGCACGCGAGCACGTGAGACGCGGCCCCAGCCGCGGGCGTTACGCGCCTGCACGGTCACCGGGACCGCGCGCGGCACCCGGCGGACGGTCACCTCGGTGGTCGTCGGCGCGACGACCACCGTCTGCGTGCCATGGGTGACGCGGTAGCGCTCGATCGGCCGGCCACGGGCGGCAGCGGCGCTCCACGAGACCGTGAGCCGGGTGCCACGCACCCGCGCTGAGGTGATGCGCACCTTCCCGGGGACCGTCGCCGGCACCACCTCGGGCGTCTTCACGACCCTGGAGCGACCCGAGGGCGACAGCGCCCGGAGCTTGTAGCGGTAGGACTTGCCGTTGACCAGACCGGTGTCGGTCCACCGACCCGCTGCGGGGTCGACCCGGGTCGCGACGCCGTCGGGCATGCGCTTGACCCGGACGGCCGTGAGGTCGTCGCTGCGGTCGGGCAGCGCCCAGGTCACGGTCGCGGACCGGTCCCCGGAGGTCACCTCCACGTCCGTCGGGCCAGCCGCCTGCGCGTTGAGCCGCGGGGGCGTCAGCGTGACGGCGGTGACCCCGCCGTCGACGGGCACGCGGACCGTGGTGCCCCTCGTCCGGCTCACCGGCGCGGCGCCCTCGCTGACCCGGTGCACGGTCATGTCGTAGGAGGTCGTGAAGGCCAACGTCACGTCGGCGGCCTCGACCGGGAGGTCCCGACGGGCCTGCGGGTCCCAGACCGAGACGTCGCGGTAGAGCAGCACGACGTACCGCCCGTCCCGCTTCTGCGTGACCACGAAGCGCCCGTCGCTCGGCCAGCCGTCCACCTTCAGGCGCAAGGGCGTCGTCGCGAAGTCCGGTCCGGGGTCGGCCAGCAGGCCGAGCAGCGTCTTCATGGCGGTGTAGGCCGGCTTCGGCGACCAGTCGCGCCGGAGCAGCCCGAAGTGGGCCTCGGGATTGACCTTGGCGGGGTCGTGGAACTCGTCGATGAGCTCGTAGCTGTAGAGACGGGCGTGGCCGCGCGTGTAGTGCTCGAGCAGCAGCCGCGGCAGGTACAGCCCGGCGGCCCGCTCGGAGGCGGGGTTGTGGCCGTTCGTCGTGTTCGTGGCGTTGTGGTAGCCGGCCTCCGTGGTGACCAGCGGCTTGCCGGAGATCACCGCCCGCAGCGCGTCGAAGATGCGGCCCAGCTCCGTGCCCGGCTTGTACCCGCCCGGGTAGACGTGCGCGTTCGCCACGTCCGACCAGGGCGACAGGTCAGGCAGCGCGGGGTAGTTGCGACGGAAGGCCAGCGCGGGCGAGAGCACCGGGAGGTGGGCCGTCGCTCGCGTCCGCTTCACCTCTCGGTAGAGCTGGCGCTGCCACGAGACCGTCTCGGTGACCCAGTCGCGCCCCGCGCCGAAGTGGTCCCACTCGTTGATCCCCTCGACCGCCTCGACCGCGCCCTTGGGGAGCCCGGCGACGGTGCGGACGTAGTCCGCCGGGGTCCCGGGCCGGTCCGGGCGACCCATGATCAGGTCGAAGGCGATGCCGCGCCGGGCGATCGTCCTGATCGCGTCGTACTGACGGGGGTTGCCGAGGAAGAGGTCGTCGCGCACGTGCCGCACCCCGAGGTCGGCCAGGGCGTCGGCCACCCGCGGCGCGTCGGCGTACGGGGTGTCGAGGAACGGCGTGTGGATGCCGACGCCGTAGGCGTCGACGACGTCATCGGCCTGCCGCGCGGGCAGGGAGATCACGTCCCAGTCCGTCGCGGCGGTGGCCGCCGGGACAGGGGACGCCAGCGGCAGACCGACCAGGGCGGTCAGCGCAGCGACGACAGCAGTAGCAACACGCACGGCCGGCAGCCTACCGACGATCCGGACGCGCGCGAGCATAACCGACACATCGATCGCTCGTTGGGCCGGTCGGTCGGGTCCTCCGACCCGGATGGACAGGAGTGGGCCGACGAACGCAGGACGCTTCGACTACCTGGACGGGCTTCGCGCGGTGGCGATCTCGGCCGTCCTCGCGCTGCACTGGCTGGCCTGGTACGTCCCCTTCTTCCACGGCGGAGCCATCGGCGTCGACGTCTTCTTCGTGCTGAGCGGCTTCATCATCACCACGATGCTGTGGCGCACCCGCGGCACCGGTCGGGTGCTCACCGCCTACGGCAGCTTCCTCAAGCGGCGGGTGGTCCGGCTCTACCCGGCCCTCGTCGGCCTCGTCGTGGTGAGTGCGCTGCTCTTCTGGTTGGTGCCGGCCAGCGGCCTCGCCCCCGGGGAGGTCGGCCGGCGCGGCCTGCTGGTGCTCGCCCAGACGACGTCGGTCTGGGGCGCGATGCAGGAGGGCAGCTTCCTCGTGCCCGCCCTGGCGCCCTTCGGCGTCACGTGGTCGCTGGCCGTCGAGTGGTACTTCTACCTGCTGTGGCCACTGCTGCTCCTCGCCGCGGCACGGCGGGGGTGGACGGCCCGCCGTACCGCGCACGTGACCACCGGGGTGGGCGCGGGCTGCTACCTGCTCTCCCTCGGACTGTCGCCGTTCTGGTTCTACTTCGGACCCACCGCGCGCTTCGCCGAGCTCCTCGCCGGCTGCGCGCTGGCGCTCTACCTGCAGTCCCGGCCCGCCGACGCTGCGCCGCTGCGGGTCCCGGCAGCCGCTCCCGCGCTGGCCCTGACCGCCCTGGCGCTCTACGTCGTCCTGGGCCCCGAGAGCCACGGCCCCTACCGGTGGGCCGGCGTGCCGCTGGCGGTCTCCGCGACGCTGGTGCTCATCTGTGCCGGGTACAGCGCCCACGGCGGTCCGGTACGCGCGTTGCTGAGCCACCCCGTGCTCACCTACGTCGGGCGGCTCAGCTACAGCCTCTACCTGTGGCACACGGTGCCGTTCCTGCTCCTGGCGGACGTGCCCGGCCTGCCCATGCCGGTGCTGGGCATGCTCGCGCTGTCGTCCGTGGCCGTGCTGACCCTCGGCAGCTACTACCTGCTCGAGCGGCCGTTCCTGCGGCCGCGCGGCGACGTGCTCTCGCCGGGGGCGGGCAAGCCGGGTGGGAGCGGGCGGGCTCGGACCAGCCCCCGCAGCAGGATCCGCATCCTCCGGTCCCGTCCCGTCCGCACCTGAAGGAGGCCCCGTGGCCCGGACCGTCGCGGTGATCGTCACGGCGTACAACCGCGCCGACCAGCTCGACGCGGCGCTGGCCAGCATCGAGGCCCAGACCGTCGAGGACCTCGACATCCTCGTGATCGACGACGCCTCGAGCGACCAGACACCGGCAGTGTGCCGCAGGCACGAGGCCGCGGACCCGAGGGTGCGGACCATCCGGATGGAGACCAACGTCGGTGCCGCCAACGCCCGCAACGCCGGCCTGGACGCCGTCGACGCGACCTACGTGGCCTTCATGGACGGTGACGACCACGCAGATCCCTGCTGGATCGAGGACCTGCTGCAGGCCGCCCACGAGACCGGCGTTCCCCTGGTCGCCGCCGGCCACGTCGTCGACGTCGACACCGGCCCGAGGGGCGTGGTGAGCGCCCCGTCGAGGCCGGTCGACCGGCTCACCCTCGTCCCTGCGCAGCCGGGGACGGTCGTCCACCCCCAGCCCTTCATCTGGGCGATGGGCTACTGCTGGAACAAGCTGTACCTCCGCTCGGCGATCGAGGCGCACGCGGTCCGGTTCGACCCCCGCCTGCCGCTGTTCGAGGACATGTGGTTCAACCTCGACCTCATGCGGGTGGTCCCCGCAGCGGCCTTCATCTCCTCGGCGCAGTACCACTACGTGCAGCACGGCGCGGACCGGTTGACCAACCGCCCCCAGGCTCCCGACCTGCGGTTCCGCGCCCAGCTGGCCCGCCGGCTCTCCGGACAGCTCGAGGCGTGGGGCCTGCAGGACCAGACCCGCGCCGTCCTGGGCGCGGTCATCGGGTGGAGCATCTCCGTCGAGTGCTCCCGCACGACCCCACCCGGCCTGGACGCCGTGCCGGCCCTGCGCGAAGCCCTCCCCGACCGCGACGTGCAGTGGCTGCTGGAGCGCGCGGTGCAGCGGCGGGAGGACCTACGCCGGGCGGACCGGCCCGTGGTCGGCGCGCTCCGCGCCGGCCGGGTCCGGCGGGCGCGGGTGCTGGCCCGCTCCGTCTGGGCGCTGGCCTCGGTGCGGGCGCGGGTCGGCGCCCGGCTCGCGGCCCGCTGACCGTCGCTCCCCCGCCTCCGCGGGCGGGTGGAGGCGCACGGTCCCGGCCGTCGCCAGCGCGGTCAGGAGGTCGTCGGCGCAGCTCCGGCTCCGGTGCAGCCCGATCCTCTCCCCCACCTCGCGTCGGAGCGCCGCGTCGCGCCGCCCGCCGGCCTCGAGGTCGGCCAGGAACCGCTCGAACGGCGCGGTGTCCGCGACCAGCTCACCGGGCAGCCAGTCCAGCACGTCGGCGGGGGCGAGCCCACGCCCGTAGGTGTCGCGGTCCGGCACGAAGAAGGCGATCGGGCGGTCCAGCAGCAGGTAGTCCACCCAGACGCTGGAGTAGTCGGTGACGAGCCCCATCGAGCAGCCCAGGAGCGAGTAGAGCGGCACCCCGACCCGCGCGAGGTCGTCGTTGGTCACCGTCACCACCCCGGGGCCGCGGCGCTCCTCGACGTCGAGCGGGTGCGGCTTCACGACGAGCTGGACGCCGCGCTCGGCCAAGCGGTCCAGGAGCGGGCCGACCTCGTCCACGCCGACCCGCGCGCCGCCCTCGGACCAGGCGCGGAACCCGTCGCCCTGCTTGGTCGCGCGGAAGGTCGGCATCCACAGCACGAACTCGCCCGTGATGCCGAGCGCCGCGAGCGCCTCGGGCTCCGGTGCGCGCCACAGCTGGTCGGTGCGGGGGTTGCCGGTGACCAGCAGCCGGTCGCCCGGGAGCTCGAACGCCGCGGCCTTCAGCTCACCGAACAGGCGGGTGCCCGAGACCAACCACGTGCTCGGGATGATCGAGCCCGCGCCGTTCCCCGGCCGCGTCGCCTTGGGACCGTCGCCGTGCCACAGGTTGACCAGGGGCTTGCGGCGGCACGGTCGAGGGCTGCCGTAGAGCCCGTGGGTGAAGAAGACCGCCTCGGAGCGGAGGTAGGCCCACACCCCCGCCGGGCTCGCCTTGTCGACCACGACCAGCCGCGGGTGGGGCGGGAGGTCGGCGTGCGGGCCCGACGGCTCGCGCAGCCAGACCACCCGGCCGTCGTACCGGCGGAGCAGGGCGAGTGCGACCTCGACCGCGTTGCCCTCCGTCTCCGGATAGCCCGAGACCAGCACCTGCCGCCTGGTCGGCCACACGCTGGCGAGCAGTGGCAGCCCCCGGCGCAGCACCACCTGGGAGAGCCCGACGACCCACGCCCGCAGCCGCTGCGCCACCGCGCCCGTCACGGCGCCACCGCCTCGACCGGGTCCGGCTCGCCGACCGCCCGGGGCGCGTCGTGGAGCGGCGCGACGAACCGGCTGACCAGGAGTCCGACGAGTCCGCCGGCGAGGTAGCCGACCCCGAGGGCGCCGGCCACCCACGTCGTGCCGTGCGGCACCGCGCTGACGCTCAGGACCAGGACCACCGTGGTGCCGACGACCTGCGCCGCGACCATCGCGCCGGGCCGGTGCGCGAGCCGCAGGCGCATCGCCGCCCAGTAGCTGAGGCCCAGGCCGACCACCGACAACGAGAGGACCCTCAGTGTCGAGGTGCCCTCGGCGGCGTACTCCGGCCCGAACACGTGCAGCAGCAACGGCGCCACCAGCCACACCGCACCGGCGCTCAGCACGCAGACGACCGCCATCGTCACGCCGCCGCGACGGACGATCCCGGTGCGCCGGTGCGGGTGCCGCTCGCTCTCGGCGTACATGGCGTTGCCGACGGCGACGACCACGGCGTTCTGGAGTGCGACCACCTGGAGGCTCACGAAGAAGTACGCCGTCGCGGCCGAGCCGAGCTCGTTGACCACCAGCAGGGGCAGGACCAGCTGCGGCGTCAACGCCAGCACCACCGTCACGTACCCGGCTCCGGCGAAGCCGCGCGCACCCCGCAGCTCCTGCGAGGGCCGCCACCGGGTGCGGCGCGGCAGGCGACGGAAGATGACGACGACGCTGGCCACCGCGCACAGCAGTGCGGCGCCGCCGGCCGAACCGTAGAGGCCCAGGGCACCCGCTCCGGCCAGCAGGGACGGCAGCAGGCACTTCGTCGTGCCGAGCAGCAGGCCGTTGAGCCACAGGTAGGAGCGGACCCGGTCGATCGCGAGGAAGACGTTGTCGGTGAGCATGTTGACCGCCGTCGCCGCCACCAGCCCCACGAACAGCGCCCATCCCCACGGACCGCCGAGCACCTCGTGGACGCGCGGCGAGGTGAGCGGGAGCAGCAGCACGTACCCCAGCGCGAACACCGCGGCGGCCGACCCGACCACCAGCATCGCGGTGGCCACGTCGGCGGCCTGGTGCCGGCTGCGCGGCATGGTGTGCACCATGGCGATGTTCAGCCCGAGCTGGGCGAAGAGCGCCAAGGTGTCCGACGCCGCCACGATCGCCCCGGCGACGCCGACGGTCTCCGCCGGGTACAGGCGGGCCGCCAGCACCCAGAACAAGGCGCCGAAGCCCGCCATCAGCGCGCTGGTGGCCAGCAGCATGGCCGAGTTGGTGAGCATGCGGTCCGCCCGCGCACCCGCCAGGAGGCCCCGCACCCGCTGCCTCACCGATACAGCCTGCTCTCGCCAGCGCTGTAGACCAGGTCCAGCGCCCCGCCGACCTGCCGGAGCGGGTAGCGGTAGGTCACCCGGTCGCCCTCGAGGAAGAGGGTGTCCTCGCGATCACCGGTCATCCGGGAGTCGGCGAAGAGGTAGGACCCCCGGTTGAGCACGGTCGGGAACGTCCGTCCGTGGACCTCCTCGAGCGGCACGCCGGCGGTCGCCAACCGGACCACCTGGCTGGTGGGCGCGAGCACCGTGGGCAACGGCCCCTTGCGGTCCGGGGCCGCGGCGATCCACTCGACCGCCGCCTCGTCGGAGTCCTCGACGATGTAGCGCTCGTAGTAGATGCCCGCGTTGGCCAGCGCGAGCTTGGCCGGCCCGCCGCCGACCAGGGCCGTCCCCGCGGACGTCAACACCGCCAGGAGTGCGATCGGCACCGCCACCAGCCAGCCGCGGCGACGGCCGGGCAACCGGCCGGCCACCCACCACAGCCCCACGGCCGCGACCGGCGCGACGAAGAGCATGCTCTGCAGGAAGGCCCGCAGCACGCCGTACTCCACCGAGAGGCTCGGCACGACGACGACCAGGCCGAGCGCGGCCATGACCCCGAGCACCAGGCAGACCATCTCGAGGGTGACGCGGTCCTCCCGCGGCCCGCCGGTCTGCCGGGAGTCCTCGGACGCCGCCTGCGCCGCGGGAGCACCCAGACGCCGCAGACCCGCTCGGGTCACCCACCACACGCCCGCCAGCAGCAGCACCTGCATCAGGGCGGCGCTGCCGTTGCGCAGCCCGCCGACGACCGCGCCGGCGTCGATCCCGGCCGCCTCGACCAGCTCGCCCACGGGGGTCAGCGGGGCCTCGTCCTCGGGCAGGATCTCGGGCTCGGTCAGGGCGGGCCCCGGCTTCTGGAAGGTGGCCAGACGACGCGGGTAGGCCTCCCGCGCCTCCATCGTGTCGCTCACGAAACGGTCCAGGCGCTCCCGGGCGGTCTCCTCCTGCCCGCCGAGGATGAGGAACCGACGGTCGTTCGAGCCGGCGTCGTCCTCACCGTCGAACGCGGACTCGATCGCCTCCTGCGCCACCGTGAGCGGGTGGCCGCCGGTGTCCGTGACGGGTCCGGTCCACAGCAGCGAGGACGCGGCCACCAGCAGCACCCCCACGGGGTGGAGCAGCACCAGCGGGCCGCCGTGACGCACCCGGCCACGCACGCGATCCGCCAGCATCGCCACCCCGAGCAGGACCAGGGCGCCGAAGAGACTCATCAGCAGCAGGTAGGTCGTGGTGTAGTGCGACGTCACCACACCCACGCCGAAGACCACCACCATCACCCGGCGCGTCCGCACCGGCATCGCGCCATCGGTCGCCGCGAGGAGCAGGAGGGCGAGGAAGAGGAACGCGACCTCCTGCCGCACCAGGTAGGGCATGTCGACGTGGAACGTCGGGAACGCGACGAGGAAGGCGGTGGCGACCAGGGCCAGCCGCGTGGGGACCAGGCGCCGGAAGGCCAGGTAGGCCACCACCGGCACCACCGCGAACCCCGCCTGCAACCCGACCTTGAACCACGACTCCCCCGACAGGCCGGTGGTCTCGGCCAGCACCACCGGCAGGATCGTGATGCTCAGGCAGGCGGTGTAGGCGTTCTCCAGCAGGTCCATCGACCAGTGCTGGGCGCTCGCGGTCAGCCGGTAGACGCCGTACTCGGCCTGGACGTCGTGGCCGGTGACTCCCCAGCCTCGCAGCGAGGTCGCGAGCAGCAGGGCGAGCCCGGTGAGGTAGAGCACCCGGATGTCGCGCCCGACCGTGCCGGGCCGGAGCAGGAGCACTGCGTACGCCGCCACCACCAGCAGGTGCGCGACCAGCGCGAGGCCGCCTCCCCCGTCGTTGTTGAGGCGGACCGCTCCCAGCACCGCCAACGGGAGCGCGACCACCGCCAGCGCCTGCGCCGGCTCGACCCGCGCCGCCCAGACCCGGCGGGCGACGGCGCGCGGGTCCACCGGCGCCACGAGCGGCACCCACGGGCGCCAGGCGAGGAGAGCAGCGTCGAGCACCAGCCAGGTGGTGCCGAGCACCGGCGCGGTCAGGACCCGGTCGGCGCCCAGCGCCAGCCCGACGGTGTTGACGGCCAGCCCCACCAGCATGAGCGCCAGGACGCTCGCACCGAGCGCGTAGGCGCCACGTGCCGCGGCGCTGTCCGAGGGCCAGCTGGCGCGCCGGTGCAGGATCCACGCCGGCAGGACGAGCATGGTCACCAGGGCGATCGCGGCGCGCAGCACCGGCACGTCGAGGTCGAGGACGACCACCGACTGCGCGGCGAGGAGCGCCACCAGCGCGGGCACCAGCCCGCGGCCCCGCCCGGTGGCTCCGTCGCTGCCGAGCCGACCGTGGACGAGGGTGCGGACGGGCGGCAGCGCGAGGGCGCTGGCCGCGAGGTCTCCCTCGCCGGGGCGCGACTCGAACGTCGCCGTGCTCACGCGCTGCTCGCCGGATCCGGGTCCTGCTGCGGGGGGATGCCCCAGTGGCTCGTGGGGATGTCGTACATCTCCGGCCACCGCACGACGTAGGGCTCGTGGATGGCGAGGACCGCCTCGAGCAGCTTCTGCGGCGACGGGAACTGCGCCGGGTCCAGCGGCTCGTGCAGCCGCACCACCGGCACGTAGCCGTCGGCCAGCTCCGAGGTCATCGCCACCACCGGTGCGCCGGAGCCCATCGCGAGGCGGATGGCGCCGAAGGAGCCGACGAGGTCGCGTCCGAGGAAGCGCATCGGCGTGCGGCCAGGCACGTCGGAGGCGATCGTGAGGATGCCGCCCTCCGCGATCGTCCGCGCGAGCGGGTCGATGCCGGTGCTGCGCTCCAGGTACACGGCGACCGCACCGCCGGCGAGGGCGACCTTCGCGTGCTGCTGCATCCACGCAGGAGAGTCGGGGTCGCGCAGGCGGGCATCGCCCATGGCGTGGATCAGGACGCCCCGGCGCCCGATGCTGGCCATCGCGCCCTCGAAGTGCCCGTGGTGCATGTGGCTCAGGACGACGCCGCGACCGAGGTCGCGGGCGGCGGTGAGGTGCTCGAGGCCCTCCACCCGCTGGTGGGTGATGATGTCGAGGTGCCAGCGCAGCTCGCCGCGCCAGACCTGGCGCTCGACGTAGCGGCGCGCGGCGGCCTCGATGTCGGCGTCGGGCCGGGTGTGCTCGAGCACGAACCGCATCTGCTCCCGGGCGTCCTCGCGCACCTTCTCCTGCGACCAGGCGACCTTGGCACGCGCCTTCACGAAGGCGGGCAGCAGCGCGCGCGGCACCGCGCCCCGGACCCGGCCGATGGCGAACTCTGTGGACGGCTTCATGCCGCTACCTCCTGCTGACGCGCGTGTTGACGCTGGCGAACCATGTGGCGGACCCTGTGGCGAGCTGGTG
Organism: Nocardioides ureilyticus; assembly: GCF_051280745.1. Lineage (NCBI taxonomy): Bacteria > Bacillati > Actinomycetota > Actinomycetes > Propionibacteriales > Nocardioidaceae > Nocardioides > Nocardioides ureilyticus. The sequence goes on from NZ_JBNCOG010000035.1 coordinate 20,950, forward strand.
GCCGGACGCTCATCGCCGCGTCCCGGTGCAGTGGATCCGCAACAGCTCCGGCCGCTGGCGCAGCCGCACCGTGAGGTCGTGCGCCCCGGACGGCGGGTCGGGCAGCTCGACGCGGACGGTCCTCGCCTGACCGGGAGCCAACCGGACGCGGCCCCGGTCGCGGACCGTCTCCGCGCGTCGGCCGGCGGGGTCCACGCCCACGCGGTACCGGATGCTGCGCCGCCGCTCCAGGTGGCTGACCACGCGGAAGCGGAGCGTCGCCGTGGCCCCGGCACAAGCGGCGTCCGGCCGGCTGGTCAGGAAGAGCTCGACGAACGGCTGCGGCTTGCGGCTGGTCGACAGCTCGACCTCCCGCTCGGGGAGCGTCAGCACGGCGGCCACGAGCACGATCGCGCCGAGGCCGGTGACCGGCACAGCCCGCTGCCACCACCGGACCGGACCCGGTCGGGGCTCGCGCCCCGGGGCATCGACCGTCTCGTCGAGCCCGTCCGCCCCGTGTCGGGGAGACTCACGCATCGCTTCCTCCCTCGCGCGTCCGCCGTCCTCCGCGCCGGGCGGTCGGACTCCCGCTACAACGGGACTCGGCTGCGAGGGTTACGACGGTGGTCCGGACCGGCGTGTCGTCAGTCGGCGGCGTACCGCTCGAGGAAGGCCCGGACGAGCCGGTCGTAGCGCTCCGGGGCGAAGTTCCACGACTCCACGTGACCGGCTCCCTCGACGACGTGAACGGTCACCAGCTCGGGCCGGGCCCCGGCCAGCCGCCGGCTGCTCGCGACCGGCACGCTGGGGTCGGACGCACCGTGGAAGACCAGCGCCGGCACGGTGAGCCAGGAGGTGTCGTCGAGGTAGTCGACGTCGTCGAGGTCGAGACCGGTGCGCAGCTGGGCCACCCCGAGGCCGGCGGCGACCAGGAACCCCGGCACGGCTGCGGAGGCCACGCCCTCCGCCAGCGCGGTCCGGAAGTCCAGCAGCGGCGCGTCGAGGACCACGGCGCGCACCCGGTCCGCTGCGTCCGAGCGCTCGAGGAAGGACGCGACGACCGATCCCCCCATGCTGGCGCCGAGCAGCACGACGTCGCGCGCCCCCCGCTCGCGAGCCAGGCGCACCGCCGACTCGAGGTCGCGCCACTCGGTGAGGCCGACACGGGCCTCCCCACCCCCGGCCTCCGGGGCGCCCCGGTAGGTGATGGCGAGCGAGGGCATGCCGAGCGCGAGGGTGGAGCGCATCATCCGGAACGTCTCCGACCGGGCCGCACCCCGGCCGTGCACCAGGATCGCCCAGGTCGAGGACGTGCCGGGCGCGAACCACGCAGGCAGCGGTCCGTCCTCGCCGGGGACCGCGACCTCACGCACGTCCGCCCCCGGGAAGGCGCGCCGGGCATCGCGCGGGTAGGCCTCCCGTGAGTACCGCGCGAGCGTCCCCGCGGCGGGCAACGCCCCCTCGAGGAGGCGGAACGAGCGGGTGACCCGCTGCCCGCCGTCCGAGACGACCCGGCCCACCTGCCCGGACCCGGTCTCCCAGTCGAGCCCGTAGGTCTCGGCCACCGTCAACCAGGTGGGGCCACCCTCGACCTCCTCGATCGTGACCTGGCTCCGGCCGGCCTCGACCACGCGCACCTGCGAGGGCCAGAAGGCCGGCGAGACCTCCAGCAGTGCGGCGACCCGGTTCGAGGTCCGGGCCATCACGGTGGCGCTCGCCGCCAGCACCAGGACGAGCACCAGGACGAGGACCCGGCGCAGCGTCCGGCGCGACCGTCGGCCGGGCGTCACCCCGCGGTCGTCGTCCTCCCGGCCCGGCGCGGACGTGGTGGCGCCGCTCATCGGGGAGCCGCACCACGCGTGGGCTCGAGGACCGCCGCGCTCAGCACCGACTCGAGCGTGTCGAGGTGCTGCTCCCACGTCGGCAGCGTGCGGGCGACCTCCCCGCCGCGGCCGGCGAGCGCCGCCACCGCGTCCGGGTTGCCGGCGAGCTCGGCGAGGCACGCCCGCAGGGCTTCGGGCCTCATCGCCACCTCCCGCACGCCGTCGCCCAGACCGAGCGCCCGCATCGCCGGGTCGGCGTTGACCAGCACCGCACACCCGCTCAGCAGGGCCTCCATCGGCGTCATCGGGCCCTCCCCGACGCTCGCGCACACGAAGACGTCGCAGGCGCGGTAGACGGCGGCGACGTCCTCGGGCGGGAGCGCACCCAGGAAGACGCGGTGGGGCGAGTCCGGCACCCCGGCGGGCCGGTCACCCCCGACGAAGACCAGGCGGTACTCGCCGCCCGCCGCACCCGCGACGACGTCGAACCCCTTCTTCGGCACGAACCGCCCGACGTACAGCACGAGCACCTCGTCCTCGGGCAGCCCGAACCGCCGGCGGACCTCCTCCCGCTCGGCCGGGACCGGCGGACGGAAGAGGTCCCGGCGGATGCCGTTGCGGAGCACCTGCGTGCGCACGCCGGGCAGCCTCGCGCGGGTCCAGGACTCGATGACCGGACTGATGGGCAGCACGCAGGTCGCTCCGCGGAGCACCAGCGACCCGACCGTGCGCAGCACCAGCACCTGCACCAGGCGGACGAGCCGGGACGGGTGCTCGACCATGCCGACATGCTGGGTCACGACGTACGGCGTGCGCAGCAGGCGGCACAGGACTGCCGCCGCCCACGAGGTCAGGTACAGCATGTCGTGCACGTGGACGACGTCCGAGCGCCGGACGAGCTGCCAGGTCCGCCACAGCAGGGACGGCCCGAAGACGGGGAACGGCACGCCGCGGCGCTCGAACCAGTTCGCCACCCGCAGCCGACGTACCCGGACACCCCGGTCCTCGCGCAGCCCCGCGGCGACGGGTGGGGCGCTGGTCAGCAGGGCGACCTCGTGACCGCGGGCCGCGAGCCCGGTCGCCACCTCCTGCGCCACGACCTCGAGGCCACCGACGTGCGGCGGGTAGTAGTGCGCGACCACCCCGATCCGGAGCGGTGCAGGCCTCGGCAGGTGGGGCGGGGACCCCACTCGTGCGGATCTCATGCGGCGTGGTTCAGACATTTAACTGGGAATCGTAACTCACCGGTAACCCCCTCGTTGGGCCGATGTTCGCCGGACGTCCATCCGCCGGCCCGAGCATGGGGAGAGTCGAGATGCCGCCAACCACAGGGACACCCGCCACCGTGCCGCAGCCGGTGGTCGCCACCGGCGCCCCGGCCCACGACGACCTGGCCCGGCTCGCCCAGCCGGTGGCCACCTCGGTGCCGTGGGCCGACTTCCGGGTCGCCGCCATCGTCCCCTGCCACAACGAGGCCGGGGCGGTCGAGAAGGTGGTGCGCGACCTCAAGCACCACGTGCCCGGGATCGACGTGTACGTCTACGACAACTGCAGCACCGACGGCACCGCCGAGGCCGCGGCCCGGGCCGGCGCGATCGTCCGGTACGAGCGGCTCAAGGGGAAGGGCAACGTCGTCCGTCGCGCGTTCGCCGACATCGAGGCCGACATCTACCTCATGATCGACGGGGACGACACCTACGACCCGGCCGCGGCCCCCACCATGATCCGCACCCTCATCGAGGGTCACCACGACCACGTCCTCGGCATGCGCCAGCAGCTGGTGGACACCGCCTACCGCCCCAACCACGAGTGGGGCAACAAGATCCTCAACCGCGTGGTGGGGGCCCTCTTCGGCACGAACGTCAACGACATGCTCAGCGGCTACCGCGTCTTCTCCCGACGCTTCGTGAAGAGCTTCCCGGCCCTCTCCCGCGAGTTCGAGATCGAGACCGAGCTGACCGTGCACACGCTCAGCATGCGGGCGTCGACGGCGACGATGCCCGTCGGCTTCCGGGAGCGGGCGGCCGGCACGGAGAGCAAGCTGCGCACCTACCGCGACGGCACCAAGATCCTGGCGCTGATCGCCAGCCTGGCCCGCCACGAGCGCCCGCTCGCGTTCTTCGGCCTCTTCGCGGCCCTCTGCATGCTCGTCTCGATCGCGCTCGGGGCGCCCGTGGTCGCGCAGTACCTGCAGACCGGCTTCGTGCCGCGGATGCCGACCCTGATGACCTCGATCGGGCTCATCATCGTCTCGTGCCTGGCGATGACCGCCGGGCTGATCCTCGACGGGATGCGCAAGGCGCGGCACGAGCTCAGCCGGCTCGCCTACCTCCAGCACGGCTCCGTCGGGTCGAGCTGAGGGCTCGGGGGGTCATGGCCCGGCCCGTACGCGTCGCACTCGTCACGCCGTACTACCCGCCCAGCGTGGGCGGGCTGGAGCGCTACACCCACGAGGTCGCCCGGGCGTTGCACCAGGACCCCGACTTCGAGGTGGTCGTCATCACCACGGGACCGTCCCGTCGGACGCGGGTCGACACCGAGGACGGCGTGACCGTCGTCCGGCTGGCCCCCTGGCTGAGGGTCTCGAACAGCCCGGTCAGCGGTTGGTGGCCGGTGCAGCTGCGCGCGCTGCTGCACCGCCACCGGGTGGACGTGGTGCACGCGCACGCTCCGACGCCCTACCTCGCCGACGTGGCGACGTACGTCGCGGGCGATCGCCCCGTGGTGCTCACCTACCACTCGGGCTCGCTGGTCAAGGGCGTGGGCGGGCCGGTCGACGCCCTCCTGCGGACCTACGAGCGGACGGTGCTGCCGCGGGTCTTCGCCCGTGCGGACCGGCTGGTCGCCGTCTCGCCCGTGGCGGCGACCTACGCCACCGGCCGGGCCACCGTGATCCCGCCGGGGGTCGACACGTCGGCGTTCATGCCGGCCCCTGCCCCGACGGCACCCACCGTGCTCTTCGTCGGGCGGCTGCAGCGGACGTCGAGGTGGAAGGGCGTGCAGGTGCTCGTCGACGCCTTCGCCTCGATCGCCGCCGAGGTGCCGGAGGCGCGGCTGAGGGTGGTCGGCGACGGCGACGACGTGCCCACGCTGCGTGCCCAGGCCTCGTCGCTGGGCCTCGCGTCCCGGGTGGACTGGTGCGGCCCTCTCTCGGGACCGGACCTCGTGCGCGCCTACCAGGAGGCCTCCGTCGTCGCGCTGCCGTCGCTGACCGAGTCCGAGTCCTTCGGCATGGTCCTGGTCGAGGCGATGGCGTGCGGCCGACCGGTGGTGGGCAGCCGGGTCGGCGGCATCCCCCACGTCGTGCGCGACGGCGTCGACGGCGTGCTGGTGCCGCCCGGGGACGCCGCAGCACTGGCCTCGGCCCTCGTCGGCCTGCTCCGCGACGACGATCGACGGGAGGCGCTGGGTGCCGCCGGACGTGCAGCGGCCGTGGAGACGTGGGACTGGCGGCACTCCACCGACGCCACGACGCGGCTGCTGCGGGAGGCCGTCGAGGATCGAGGAACCTCCCGGGGACCGAGGCGCCGTTAACGAGCCCGGGGCCCTCGGGTCACGCCGCACCACGGAAAATCCTCACCGGTCCAGTCGATCGTTGCAATCTTTACCCACGCTGCGATTCCCTCGCTCCGCGCGGACGACGTCCGCGCCTCCCGGGCGAAGCAACGGATGGGGACTCATGCGCGCACGTGCCACTGGCCAGGCAGCTACGAACAGGAACGGGGGCGCGCGAGGCTCGAGCCGAGCCCTCCTGGCGATGGTGAGCATCATCGCGTTGTGGGCGGGGTCCCTGGTCGCCCTCGTCGCGGCACCCGCGCAGGCCGCGCAGGCGCCGGGGCACGACGTGCCGGCATGGAGCACCGGCTGGTCGTGGACCTACCAGACGAGCTTCCGGTACCAGGCCGACGGCACCGACGTCACGATCAACGAGAACGTGAGCTACACGGTGGCCGGCACCGAGACCTTCCAGGGCCAGGACGCCTACCGGCTGACGATCAGCGGCTCGATCACCGGGGGCAACGGATCGGTCGCCATCGACGGGCTCGGGAACGCGTCCCTGTCCGGCTTCAGCGGCTCGGTGACCGGCACCAGGCTCGTCCGCCGCTCGGACCTGGCCCTCCTCCGCGAGCACCAGCGGCAGAACCTGCGGGCCAGGGCGTCGGTCTCCTTCCTCGGGACCGACGTCACCGCCGCGATCGACCTCACCATGACGCCGTCCGGCGGATGGCGCACCCGCGACTTCCCGCTCAACGCCGGCGACACCTGGCACAACGACGAGTCCATCGCCTACTCCGGGGGCTTCAGCTACGACGCCGGGTCGGTCGGCGGCAGCGGCTCCGACACCTTCGAGGGCACCCTGCCCTTCGCCGGCCCCTCGAACGTCACCGCCACCAACGTCTCGGTGCCGATCGGCACGGTCACCACCAGCCGGGTGCGAGCGGTCAGCGAGGACGGTCAGACCGTGGACGACCTCTGGTGGTCGCCCACGCACCGGAACGACGCCAAGGAGGTCATGCAGCTGCCCCTCGACGGCGCGAGGCTCACCATCACCCGCAACCTCAGCGGCTCCTCGACGCCGGCACCGACGACGGTGCTGACGCAGACCGTCACGCCCTCACTCAGCTGCGCCGGGGGCGCCGTGACGGTGACCGGCCGGCACAGCGGGGGTGCGAGCGGCGTACTGGTGACTGCGGTCCTCGACCAGTCCCCGGTCCGGCCCGGGCAGCGGCTCACCGCGTCGACCCGCACCACCGCGGGTGGCGGCTACAGCATCACCCTCACCGCCCCGGTCGAGAGCGACGGGATGGCCAAGCGCGGCTCGCGAGGCAACTGGGGGATCGTCGTCTCCGGTGGCGGCGCGAGCAACGCCGGCACGCTGGTGGTCACCGGGCAGAGCTGCACGACCCTCACCGTCCACGGCGACACCAGCGCTCCGCAGGGCGGCACGGCCGAGGTGTCCGCCCGGCTGGAGGACCTCGCCGGTGGACCCGTCAGCGGGCGTGCCATCACCTTCACCCTGTCCGACGGGGACGCCGTGACCGCCAGGACCGACGCCACGGGCGTCGCCGAGGTGGCCCTTCCCGTGGCCGGACCTCCGCGGAAGGCCACGCTCAGCGCCTCGTTCGCCGGTAGCGCTGACCAGGCCGGCGCCACGACGTCGACGCCGTTCGTGATCGGACGGGTGGCGACCCGCACGACCGTCACCGCTTCCCCGTCCCCGGCGACCGTCGGCGAGCCGGTGACCTTCACCGCCGCGGTGGTGCCGGAGCTGGCCGGCGACCCCGGTGGCGAGGTGCAGTTCTTCGTCGACGGCGCCGCCTTCGGGGGGCCGGTCGCCGTGGCCGACGGCACCGCCACGAGTGCCGGCATCTCCACCTTGGCCCTCGGCACCCACGAGGTCACGGCCGAGTACCGAGGAGACGACGACCACGCCGGCAGCGTGTCGCCGACTGCCTCCTTCCTCGTCCGCAACCCGTTGCTCGCCTCGAGCACCACGCAGTCCAGCGCGCCGAACCCTGCGGTGTACGGCCAGCCGGTCACCCTGACCTCCACCGTTCGCGGCACCGCCGCCGGCGGCATGCCGACCGGGACCGTGGTGTTCACCGAGGGCGGGAGCCCGCTGGGGACCGCCACCCTCGGCGACGACGGCGTCGCGAGCCTCGACGTGACCACGTGGGGCGCCGGCCGCCACACCGTCGTGGCGACCTACTCGGGTGACGACACCTACGCCGCCAGCGTCGCCGCTCCCCGCGAGGTCACGATCGAGAAGGCCGGCGTCGAGGTGGAGCTGGACGTCCCCGCCGCCTCCCGTCCCGTCTCCGGCCAGGCCCTGGCGATCACCGCCCGCGTGCTCCCGGTGGCGCCGGGGGCCGGCGTGCCCGACGGCTCCCTGCAGCTGCTGGTCGACGGCGCCGAGCGCGGCGACCCGGTTCCCCTGGAGTCGGGTGCCGCCGCCTTCCCCGCGACCACGCTGCGGGCGGGCGACCACACGGTCGCCGTCGCCTACAGCGGCAGCGCGAACTTCGAGGGAGGCACTGACTCGCTGCGGCAGACGGTGGCGCCGGCGGACACCGTCACCACGCTCGTGGCGTCCCCGTCACCGTCCGTCGAGGACCAGGAGGTCGAGCTCACCGCCACGGTCGCCGCGGTCGCACCCGGCGCCGGCGCGCCGAGCGGGACCGTCACCTTCCTCGCCGCCGGCGAGCCGATCGGCGCCGCGCCGCTCCGGTCCACCGACGACGGCACCCAGGCCACCCTCGCCGTCTCCGACCTGGCGCCCGGGTCCTACGTCCTCACCGCCCAGTACGACGGTGACGACGACTACCGGGCGAGCCAGGCGGAGCCGACCGACCACACCGTGATCGCCGCGGCCACCGTGGTCGCCACCACGACGGCCCTGACCTCGTCGCGGAACCCGTCGTCGTACGGCGAGATGATCGACTTCCACGCGACGGTCACGGCCGCGGACGGCAGCGTGCCGACCGGGGCGGTGCAGTTCTCGGTCGACGGCACCGACGTCGGCGGTCCCGTCCCGTTGGATGCAGGCGGTCGGGCGACGAGCGTCGTGCTGGCCTCCCCGGACCCCGGCGACCACACCGTGATCGCGGCCTTCGTGCCCGACGCCGGCTTCTCCAGGAGCGGCGCCACGCTGACCCAGTCCGTGGTGGGCGCCGGCGTCGACCTCGTCGTGACCTCCTCGGCGCCGGCCAGTGGCTACGGCGAGGCGGTGTCGTTCACCGCTACGGCCGCGTCGCAGCGGGCCGGCACCGGCCAGCCGAGCGGGTACGTGCAGTTCGCCGTCGACGGCCAGCCGCTGGGCGACGCCGTCGCCCTCGCCGAGGGCCGGGCCACCAGTCCGACCGTCGCGGACCTGGCACCGGGCGAGCACACGGTCACCGCGCTGTACTCCGGCGACCGGCACTTCGTGCCCGCCTCGACCTCGGTGACGCAGAGCGTCGCGACGCTGCCGACGACCACCACCCTGACGGCTGCCACGACGGCGCCGGTCTTCGGGGATCCCGTGGCTCTCACCGCGACCGTCGTGCCGACCAACGGAGCACTGGGCGCAGCACTGGGCGCACCCGGAGGGACGGTCGCCTTCGTCGAGGGCGACACGGTCCTGGCCACGGTCCCGCTCGAGCCAGCCGCCGGGGCCCGTGCGGAGGCGACGGCGACGCTGACGGGGCTCGGGGCCGGGTCGCACGCCGTCCGCGCCGTCTACTCCGGGTCCGACGACTTCTCGGCCAGCCAGTCCGTCGCGACCACGATCGCGGTGGCCAAGCGGCCGACGGCGATCCATGCGACCAACGCCGCCGTCCGGCTGGTTCCGTTCGGCCTGCCTCTCGGCCGGCTGCAGGCCGACGTCCACTCCGACTACGTCCCGGTGCCCGGGGTCCGGGTCGTGTTCCGGATCGGCGGCCGCACGGTGTGCACCGTCACCGCGGACGACGCCGGCGTCGCCCTCTGCGACGCCTCCCGCCACCTGCTCGCGCTGGTGCTGGCCGGCGGCTACACCGCCACCTTCGCGGGCGACGAGAACCACCTCCCCGCCACGGACCGGGGAGCTGTCCTCTGATGAGGGTGCCGTCGCCCCGCCGCGGCCCCGTCCGACACCTCCCCGGAGAAGGAAGTGCCATCGTGCGCAGACTCATCGCGGCCCTCGCCGCAGCCTGCCTGGTCCTCGGGTCCACCGTGGCGCTGGCCGGCCCGGCTCATGCCGACCTGACCGCTCCCGCCAACGGGGCGACCCTCCGCGGGACGGTCACCCTGTCCGACACCGGCGGGTACGACGACTCCACCGGCAACCACTGTGGCTGGTTCGGCGGGAGCAGCGGGGACACCACGATCGAGCTGATCGACTCCTCCGGCCGGGTGGTGTTCCGGCGCCAGTGGGCCGGAGAGGGTGCCCGCAGCGTCGCGGTCGACACCCACGACCACCCCAACGGCCGGTACACCGTGCGCGGCACCATCGGCATCCGCAAGAACAGCGGCTTCCTGGGGCTCGGCTGCAAGACCGAGACCCGGACGACCACCCGCACGGTCACGATCGACAACGTGACCGCACTGGCCTACGCCGGCCCCACCAGCGCGCCGCAGAACACCACCGTCACGGTGCGGGCGACCCTCAGCGACCCGCACCTCTCGACCTCCGTGCTGCCCCACCGGCCCGTGCGGTTCTCGCTCTCGGGCGGGACCAGCGTCACCGCCACCACCGACGCCAAGGGCGTGGCCACCGCGTCACTGCCGATCGCCGGCCCGCCGCGCGCAGCCACGGTGACCGCGTCGTACGCGGGGACCACCTACTACCGCTCGAGCAGCGCCACGGCCTCCTTCACGGTCACCAAGAACGCGACGACGACGAGCATCGCGGCACCGGCTCCGACCGTGCACGGCCAACCCACCAGCTTCAGCGCGCAGGTGGCCCGGCTCACGGGCACCGGCACGCCGACCGGCACCGTGCAGTTCACCGTCGACGGTGCCGACTTCGGCGCTCCCGTGGCCGTCTCCGCCGACGGCGTGGCCACCTCCCCGAGCACGTCGACCCTGAGCACGGGATCGCACACCGTCGGCGCGCGCTACACCGGCGACGAGGACTTCCTGCCGAGCTCCGCCGACCCCGCGACCCAGTCGGTCGAGAGGGCCGCCACCACCACCGAGCTGTCCAGCGACGTCTCGCCGACGGTCAGTGGCCAGGCGGTGCGGTTCACCGCCACCGTCGGGGTGGTCGCCCCGGGAGAGGGTGAACCGACGGGAGCCGTCCAGTTCACCGTGGACGGCCAGCCGTACGGCACCGCGGTGCCGTTGGACGGCGACACCGCCAGCCTCACGATCTCGAACCTGAGCACGGGCAACCACGAGGTGCTGGCCACCTACAACGGCACCGCCGACCTCCGCCCGAGCTCGTCGGCCGTCCTCACCCACGGGGTCGACCGCGCCGAGACCGCGCTCGCCCTCAGCACCGAGACCGCGGCCGCAGTCGCGGGTGAGCCGGTGACCTTCACCGCCGAGCTGTCGATCATGGGCGAGGGTGCCGGCACGCCGACGGGAACCGTCCAGTTCGCGGTCGACGGCGAGCCCGTCGGCGACCCGGTCCCGGTGGTCGGCGGAACGGCGAGCTCGGCGGCCACCCGGTTGCCCGCGGGAGCGCACCTGGTCACCGCGGACTACGGAGGCGACCAGAACTTCGCCGGCTCCCACGACTCGCTGGAGCACGTCGTCGCGGCCGCCGCGACGACGACCCGGGTGACCTCCGCGCCCAACCCCTCGGTGGTCGGCCAGCCGATCACCCTGCGCGCCGAGGTGACGCCCGTGAGCCCCGCCACCGGCAACCCCGAGGGAGCCGTCCAGTTCTTCGTCGACGGGAAGGCCGAGGGCTTGTACAGCGAGCTGCACGACGGCGTGGCCACGCTCGAGGTCGACGACCTCGGCCCGGGCACGCACACCGTCGGCGCCAGGTACCTCAGCGGCGACCCCAGCTTCATCACGAGCACCGCCGACCCGGTGACCCACCAGGTCGACAGGGCCGCGACCGAGCTGGACCTGGAGAGCTCCGCACCCCGCTCGGTGTTCGGCCAGCCGGTGACGTTCACCGCAACCGTGGCCGTGGTCGCCCCGGGAGCGGGCGCCCCGTCCGGCACGGTCACCTTCACCGACGGCTCGACGGTGCTGGGCACCGCCGAGATCAGCTCGGCGACGGACTTCCGAGCGACCCTCACCACCGACGACCTGCGGGTCGCCCAGCACGCGATCGTGGCCACCTACGACGGGGACGAGAACTTCCTGGGCAGCTCCCGGTCGATCACCCAGAGGGTGGACCGGGCCCAGACCTCCACGGTGGTGACCTCCTCGGCGAACCCGGCGCAGTCCGGCCAGGGCGTCACCTTCGAGGCGGAGGTGACGCCGGTCGCGCCGGGAGCCGGAGCGCCCAGCGGCACGGTGACCTTCACCGTCAACGGTGCGCCACTCGGAGAACCGGCCGAGGTGGTCGACGGAACGGCGACCAGCACGGCGTTCGCCTCCCTCTCACCCGGGACGTACGCCATCCGGGCCACGTACAGCGGTGACGGCAACTTCGTGACCAGCAGCGGCGGCCTGGACCAGGGGGCCGGTCAGGAGGTGACCAAGGCGGCGACGGAGATGACGGTCGTGTCCTCCCACGCCGAGCCTGCACCCTTCGGGGAGCCGGTGACCTTCACCTCGACCGTCACCGCCGTCGGACCGGCCACCGGCCGGCCGTCCGGCGTCGTCCAGCTCTGGGACGGACCGGTGCTGCTCGGCGCGAGCAACCTGTCCCCGGCCGGTCCCCGGTCGGCGGAGGCCGAGGTGGTGACGACCGCGCTCACCCCGGGGACCCACGAGATCCGCGCCGTCTACGTGGGGAGCTTCAACTTCCACGGCCAGGTCGCGTCCACGACGCAGAGCGTCGGACAGGTGCCGACGGTGACCGGTGTGCAGTCCTCCGGGGCCCCGTCGACGTTCGGTGACGAGGTCACCCTGACCGCAGTGGTGTCCTCCGCCGTCGCGGCACCCGAGGTGCCGACGGGAACGGTGACGTTCAGCGAGGGCTCCGACGTCCTCGGGACCGCGGAGATCCGGACGGTGCAGGGGCGCCAGCAGGCCTCGATCACCCTCAGCGGGCTCGAGGGAGGAGTGCACCTCGTGACGGCGACCTACTCCGGCGGCGGCATGCACGCGACGAGCACGTCGACCGCGTTCCGGCAGGAGGTCGACCGAGCAGTGAGCGACCTCCAGGCCGCCCCCCTGGCCGAGCAGGTCGGCGACGGGCTCCGCGTCCGCGCCACGTTGACCGGCAACGACGGCCACCCGCTCGCGGGGCAGGACGTGGTCTTCACGACGACCCGGCTGACCGGGCAGGACGTCGTTCCCGTCTGCGACGCCGTCACGGACGCCGACGGCCTCGCCTCCTGCACGGCGACCAAGGCGCTCGTGCCGATCCTCGTCGACCGGGGCTACGACGCCTCCTTCGCCGGCAACGGGAACTACCTTCCCGCGCAGGCGCGGGGTGCCCTCCTCGCACCGGCCGGTCACTGACCGGTGCTCGGCGGCGGTCGGCGCCAACCGCACGGCCGCCGCCGAGCACGGCCCCAGCTCCCCGGGTAGGAGTCGAACCTACGTCGCTAGTCCTGATTCAAAGTCAGGCGGGCCCTGCCGGCAGACCAACCGGGGATCGGCTTGTCCCACACGGGACAGGAGCCAAGAGTAGGGCCCCCGGTCAGCGTCGAGCCGTAGCGGTGGCCGCTCGTACGTCGGCTGCGAGACCTCGGCTGCCCCCGGCCACGCCGTCGGCGGCGATCACCAGGTCCGCCGAGCCCGGCCTGGCACGCCAAGGCCACGGCGCGAGCCGACGGCGCGTGACCGTGGAGCCATCGACCGGGGTGACGTGGACCGTCTCCGACCGCGGCGTCACCCCGGGCCTGTCCACACCTCGATCGCAGGACGGGGGTGCCCTAGGGTCGCGCGGGTGGACCTGCCCGTCATGCCGCCGGTGCGGCCGATGCTCGCCAAGTCCGTCGCCGGGATCCCCGACCCCGCCAAGCACGGCGGGCTCCTCTACGAGCCGAAGTGGGACGGCTTCCGCTGCCTGGTCTTCCGCGACGGCGACGAGGTGGAGCTGACCAGCCGCAACACCAAGCCGCTGACCCGCTACTTCCCCGAGGTCGTGGCCGCGGTGAAGGAGCAGCTGCCGACGCGGTGCGTCCTCGACGGCGAGCTCTTCGTGGCGCTGCGAGGCGAGGACGGGGCGGACCGGCTGCAGTTCGAGGTGCTCCAAGAGCGGGTCCACCCGGCCGCCTCGCGGGTGCGGATGCTCAGCGAGACGACGCCGGCCGGCTTCGTCGCCTTCGACCTCCTCGCGCTCGGCGACGAGTCCTACGTCGACCGGCCGCTCGCGGAGCGTCGGGCTGCGCTGGAGGAGGCCCTCGGCCACCTCGACGGGTCCGGCCCGTGCCACCTCACGCGCACGACGACGGACCCGGCGGTCGCCGAGGGCTGGTTCACCCGCTTCGAGGGCGCCGGCCTCGACGGCGTGGTCGCCAAGCCGCTGGGTGCGGCGTACGTCGAGAACGGGCGGACCATGCTCAAGATCAAGCACGAGCGCACCGCCGACGTCGTGGTCGCGGGCTACCGGGAGCACAAGACCAGCACGCCGGCGCGGCCGCTGCTCGGCAGCCTCCTCCTCGGGTTGTACGACGGCGACGGCCAGCTGCAGCACGTCGGCGTGAGCGCCAGCTTCACCGAGAAGCGGCGCGCGGAGCTGATCGAGGAGCTCCAGTCGCTCGTCGTGCCGGTCGAGGACCACCCGTGGGGCCACTGGAGCGAGTGGGCGATCGCCAACCCGGACCGTGTCCCCGGCACCCAGAGCCGGTGGAGCGCCGGGAAGGACCTGTCGTTCACGCCGCTGCGGCCCGAGCGCGTCCTCGAGGTGAAGTACGACCACATGGAGGGCCGGCGGTTCCGCCACACCGCCCACTTCAAGCGCTGGCGGCCCGACCGGGACCCGACCTCGTGCGGCTACGACCAGCTCGAGGAGCCGGTGAAGTACGACCTCGGCGAGGTGCTGGGCGGATGAGCCGCCGCCGCCGGTGAGCGCGCAGGACTAGGGTGGGAGGCATGGCCGACTACGACGTCGTACTCCTCGTCGAGCAGGCGCTCTCGCCCGCCGACGCCGCCCAGGTGCGCTCGCTCCACGAGGCGATCGAGGAGCCGGTGGTCTACCACGTGCTGCTGCCGCTGGAGGACGCCGCGGCCCGGGTCGAGGCGGCGATGGGCTCGCTGTCCGGTGGGGAGCTGCTGGCCTCCCCCGCCATGAGCATGTCCGAGGTGGACCTCGAGGCGGTGCGCCAGGACTCCGAGGTGCGCTCGACCTCCGACCTGGCGCGCACGCTGGAGGCACTGACGGCCGCTGGCGCCACGGCGCGCGGCGAGGTCGTCACCGAACCGCCGATCACCGCGCTGGCGGAGAAGGTCAAGGCGGTCGACGGCCGGGAGGCGATCATCCTCACCCGTCCCCACGTGGTCGCCGAGTTCTTCCACGTGGACTGGACCTCCCAGGCACGCCGCAAGATCGGCGTGCCGGTGCTGCACCTGCTCGAGCACGAGAACTTCGACGAGCAGTCGAGCGGCGCCGGCGAGGGCGTCACCGGCTTCTGAGCCGGCCCGTCCCCCGCACGCACGTGAAGCTCCCATCCCGCCCCGCCCTGCGCCGCTCGGAGCCCGCGGCCGAGGAGGTGCCGGCCGCACCGAGGCCGCCGCGCGGTCGGCCGGTGGCGCAGTACGCCGCGGTGCTCGACGGCCGCCGGCTCTGGCTGGCGTTCGCCCCCGAGGCGGGGTCACCCGGCATGAGCGACACGGCCACCGGGGAGGTCCTGGTGCCGACCCCCGAGCTGAGCGAGGACGAGCCGCGGTGGCGCTCGGTGCGCCTCGACCTCGACGCGCTCCCCTGGCGCGACGGTGCGGCGTACGACCTGGTGCTCGTGCGCCCCGGCGGGCGCGGAGCGCGGCCGCTGTGGAGCCCCCCGCTCGCGCCGGCGCGCACGACGCCGACCGCGGACGGCACCCACCGGTACGACGTGGTGCGCACCGAGGACGGCGGGCTGCGGGTGCAGCGGCGGACCGTCGAGCCGGCGGCGACGCTGGAGCGCATCGAGGTGCTCCCCGGCGGCCTCCGGCTGACCCTCACCGCGCCGGCCGCCACCGACCGCCACGGCGAGCAGGGCGAGCCCGGCCGGCCCGACACCGTGAGCCTGGTGGCCGACGACGGCACGGTGGTCGCGGCGTACCCGGTCGCCGCCGGCGGCGGGCTGACCTGCACCCTGGCGGAGGGCTCGCTGCCGGTCGGCATGAAGGTCCGCACCCGCGTCGTGCTGGGCACGCCGGGCGACGGGCCGGTCCTGCCCGTGCGCCGCCGCGCCGACGTCCTCCCCGACGTTCGCACCGGCGCGCCGCTGCCGGTGTACGAGAGCGAGCGCGGGCTGGTCGCCGCCCTGCGCTGGAACGCCGAGGGGCTGCTCACCCTCCAGGTCCGACCGGGAGAGGAGGGCCGGTGAGGATCGCCTACCTGGTCGTCGACGCCGCGGCCACCGAGGACGACGCCACCCGCACCGTGGTGGCGCAGGCGAACGCGCTCGCGGGCGACCACGACGTCCGGCTGCTGAGCCTGCAGCCGGTCGAGGACCCCGGCGTCGCGGGCATCGACCCCGCCGTCACCGTGCGGTCCTTGGCCGAGGAGGGACCGGACGAGACGCTGTCCGCCCGCCCCTCCGCACTCCTGCCGCAGGGCGATGACCGACGCCTCGACGCCTCGAGCGACGTGGCGCTCGAGGCCGCGCTCCCCACGCTCGAGGTGGACGCGGTGGTCACCGCCGACCCCGGCCTGCTCGTCGCCGCGGTCGAGCTCCTGCCCGACCACGTCGTCGTCGCGCACCAGGACCACCGGCCGACCACAGCCCGGAGCACCGAGCTCACGCTGCGCCACCTCCCCCGCGCCGACGTGCTCGTGGTGGCCGACGAGGACCGCCGCGCGTGGTACCGCGAGCAGCTCGGCCCGCTCGCGCCGCGGCTCGAGGTCCTGCTCCCGTCGCTGCCCGGCGGGTACGCGCCGCGCTCGACCGTGGAGTCACCGGTGGTGATGGCGGCCGGCCGCCTGCTGCCCGAGCGCCAGCTGCCGATGCTGGTCGCCGCCTTCGCCCCCGTCGCGGCCGCGCTGCCCGAGTGGCGGCTTCGGATCTGGGGCACGGGCCCGGACCGCAACGACGTGGTGCGCCAGGTCCGCAAGGAGGGCCTCTGGGACCGCGTCGAGCTGCCCGGTGCGGTGACCGACCCCCGCACGGAGTGGGCGCGGGCGGCGGTCGCCGCCGTGCCCTCGCGGATCGAGGGCTACCCGCTGTCGATCGCGGAGGCCATGGCCGCCGGGGTGCCGGTCGTCGCCTTCGACTCCGGGCCCGGGCCGCGGCGGATGATCGACCACGACGGCAGCGGCGTGCTCGTCGCACCGCAGTCGGTCGCCGGCCTCTCGACCGCCCTGCTCCGCCTGGCCGGCGACGTGGAGCTCCGCCGCCGGCTCGGCAACGGTGCGCACCGCAGCGCGCGGGCGTACGACGCCGACGCGCTGGCCGAGCGCTGGGTCACCGTCCTCGCCGACGCACGTGCCCGGCGGGGCGGGCGGGGCCGGCTCGCCGCCCGGGCC
>NZ_JBNCOG010000036.1:0-37760 GCF_051280745.1 Nocardioides ureilyticus
ATCATTGTCAAAGAAACCATCAACCACCAACCCACCAAAAGGCAGACCAATGATCGACGGGGCATAACAAACTAATTCGTCGACTATGACACACTGTTGAGTTCTCAAGAATCACACGCGCACCGCGGTTGGGCGATTTCTCGCTTTCCCCTGCGGGGCTGTTCCGTACTTTATCAGGGACTTTCTCGGCTCCGCAATTCGGGGCTTTCGATCTCCCTGCGCCCAGGTCGACACACACCTGTTGATCGAGATTCCGAGGGCGCCGTTGAAAGCGCTGCACTCAGGCACCCGAATCGAGGTGAGTGTTGAAGGCGGTCAGCCCGGGGCCGGGAGCCCGACCGGACCGGTCTTGCTCCCCGCCGCTCCCTGGCGACTCAGAGAACATTAGGCGACTCCCGCGACGATGCCAAATCGATTCGGCGTGACGGCGAGCACACCGATGTCTGCGCAGGTCAGAGCGGGGGCACGTCGTCCCGCCCGAGCAGGGACGGCGCGTCTGCCGGCACCCGGCACCCGGCCAGCCGCAGTGCCTCGACCACCTCGTCCCGGAGGTCGCGGTGGAGGCGCGCGACGCCCTGCTCGCCGTCGGCCAGGGCCCACAGCGCCGGGCGGCCGAGGAAGACGCCCCGTGCTCCGAGGGCCAGCGCCGCCAGCACGTCCAGGCCGTTGCGGATGCCGCCGTCCGCGTAGACCTCTGCGTCGTCACCCACCTCGGCCACGACCTCCGGCAGCTGGGTCGCCGTGGATCGCGCGCGGTCGAGCTGGCGCCCCCCGTGGTTGGAGACCCACACCGCCGAAGCACCCGCGTCGACACAGCGACGTGCGTCGTCGGAGCGCAGGACTCCCTTGACCACCACCGGGAGGCCGGTGCGCTCCGCGAGCCAGTCCAGGTCGTGCGGCCCGAGGTCGGTCGCCTTCTCCGCGCCGGGCCGCTCGTCGTACCCCGGGTCGAAGTTCACCCGCAGCAGCCCGTCCTGGACCGTGTCCCAGACGGGCTCCCCCACGACGTACTTGGTCGCGACCACCGGTGTGTCGACGGTCAGCACCACCGCTTCTGCGCCCGCCGCCACCGCGCGGTCGAGCATCGGCTCCGCCAGCGTCCGGTCGGACGGCAGGTAGGCCTGCAGCCACCACCGGACCCCGGTGGCGCCGATGGCGGCGAACGAGGTGCCCGCGTTGCTGGAGACGACCATGACGCCGCCGGCCGCGGCGGTGGCGCGAGCCACCGCCAGCTCGCCGTCCGGGTGGACCGCCCGCTGCAGCGTCGTGGGAGCGATGCCCCACGGGACGAGCGAACGGCGCCCGAGGAGGTCGACGCCCGGGTCGACGTCGGTGACGTCGCGCAGGACGTGGGGCGCGAACCGGAGTCCCTGCCACGCCGCGGGTGCCTCCCGCGTGCTCACCGACTCCCGGGCGCCCTGGCCGACGTACTCGAAGACGGGCGCGGGCAGCGCCGCGCGCGCCCGGTCCTCGAGGCCGTGCAGCCAGGTCCCCGTCATCGGACCTCGACGCCGGCGAACTTCTTCTTGCCGCGCCGCAGCACCAGCCAGGTGCCGTCGACGAGGTCCGCCTGGGCCGGCACGGCCTCGGGGTTCTCGACGCGCACGTTGTTGAGGTACGCGCCGCCCTCACCGATCGTGCGCCGCGCCTCCCCCTTGCTCTTGGCCAGGCCGGTCTCCACCAGCAGGTCGACGACGGGCGGGAGTCCTCCCGTGGCGTCCACGGTGATCGAACCTGCCTCCCGGAGTGCGGCGCCGAGGGACTCGCCCAGGCCGGTGAGCTCTCCTCCGCCGAAGAGGGCCGAGGACGCCGCCTTGATCCGCTCGGTCTCCTCGGCGCCGTGGACGAGGGTCGTGACGTGCTCGGCGAGCGTGCGCTGCCCCGTCCGGAGGAACGGTTTCTCGGCGTGCTCGGCCTCGAGCGCTTCGATCTCGTCGCGCGAGAGGAACGTGAAGACCCGGAGCAGCTCCCCGACCTTCTCGTCCTCCACGTTGAGCCAGAACTGGAAGAAGGAGTACGGCGACATCATGTCCGGGTCCAGCCACAGGGCGCCGCCCTCGGTCTTGCCGTACTTGGTGCCGTCCGCCTTGGTGAGCAGCGGCGTGGCGAACGCGTGTGCCCGGCCCCCGTCCGCGCGCCGGATGAGCTCGACACCCGCGGTCAGGTTGCCCCACTGGTCGGAGCCGCCGAACTGGAGGGTGACGCCGTGGTCGCGGTGGAGCGCGAGGAAGTCCATCGACTGCAGAAGCACGTAGCTGAACTCGGTGTAGCTGATCCCCGACTCCAGCCGCCGGCTGACGACGTCGCGGGCGAGCATCCGGTTGACGGGGAAGTGCTTGCCGATGTCACGGAGGAAGTCGATGGTCGACATCGACGCCGTCCAGTCGTAGTTGTTGACCATGGTCGCGGCGTTGTCGCCGTCGAAGGAGAGGAAGGGCTCGATCTGGGCCCGGACCCGGTCGGTCCACTCCCGCACCGTGTCGAGGGAGTTCAGCGTCCGCTCCCCCGAGTCCCGAGGGTCGCCGATCATGCCCGTCGCACCGCCGACGAGCGCGTACGGCGTGTGGCCCGCCTCCTGGAGCCGGCGAGCGGTGAGCACCTGGACGAGGTGGCCCATGTGCAGGCTGGGCGCCGTCGGGTCGAACCCGACGTAGAACCGCACGCTTCCCGACGTCAGCGCCTCCCGCAGCGCGTCGAGGTCCGTCGAGTGCGCGATCAGGCCGCGCCACTCGAGGTCGTCGAGGAGGGTGGGATCGAGGGACACGGGCGGCCTTCCGTCGGGTGGTGCGTCCACCGTGGTCGTTGGGGCACCAAGCCTGCCCCATCCCGCCCGTCAGCGGCCACCGGGCCGCCACCGGTGCGCGGCTAGGCTGGCGCGGTCCCGCACCAGCGCGCTGTCGAGCGCCCGACCAGGAGGACCGACACGGGTGATCGCCGGGAGGTACTCCCTCGAGCGCGAGATCGGCCGGGGCGGCATGGGCGCGGTCTGGCTGGCGCGTGACGAGGTGCTGGGCAGGCCGGTCGCGGTCAAGCGGGTGGGCGTGGTCCCCGGCGGCAGCAGGCCCGACCTGGAGCGCGCCGAGCGCGAGGCGCGGCTGGCGGCACGGCTGAGCCACCCGCACGTCGTGGCGGTCTTCGACCTCGTCGACCACGACTCCGAGCGCTGGCTGGTGATGGAGCACGTCCCCGGCACGACCCTGGCCGAGCTGGTCCGCACCCGCGGGCCGCTCCCCACCGACGAGGCGGCCGCCATGCTCGCGCAGGCCGCCGACGCCCTCGCGGCCGCCCACGCCGCGGGGATCGTGCACCGCGACGTCAAGCCGTCGAACATGCTGGTCACCGGGGCCGGCGTCGTGAAGCTCTCGGACTTCGGCATCGCCCGGGCCGAGGCCGATGCGGCGCTGACCCAGACCGGCCTGGTGACCGGATCGCCGGCGTACCTCGCCCCGGAGGTGGCCTCGGGGCAGTCGGCGACCGCCCAGAGCGACATGTGGTCGCTCGGCGCCTCGCTGTACCACGCGCTGGCCGGGCGGCCGCCGTACGACGTCGGTGAGAACGTGCTGGGTGCGTTGTTCCGGATCGTGCACGAGGACCCGCCCGAGCTGCCTGGCGCCGGCTGGTTGGTCCCGGTCCTCGCGGGCACCATGACCCGCGAGCCCGGCGACCGCTGGACCGCGGCACAGGTGCGTGACTTCCTGCGGTCGGGGCGTGCTCCGGCCGGGTCGACCACCGCACGGGTGCCGGCGGCCGCACCTCCGCGCCAGCGCGCGACCGAGGAGGACGACGCGCGGCCGAGCGATCGGCACGGGCGACGCGTCGCGACCGCGGTGCTCGGGCTGCTGGCGCTCCTCGTCGTCACGGTGGCGGGCGTCTCGCTGGCGCGGGACCGGACCTCCGAGGACGACCCGCCGCCGACGACGGCCACCGCCGACCCGGTGCCGGAGCCGACGCCCACGCCCGGTGCGTCCGACCCGCCCCAGCGACCGACGGAGGCGGGCGCCGAGCAGTTCGTGCGGGACTACCTGACGACCGCCGCGGACGATCCCTCCGCGGGCTTCGCGATGCTCACCCGGGAGTTCCAGCGCCAGAGCGGGGGCCTCGCCGGGTACACCGGCTTCTGGGGACGGGTGCGCTCGATCGACGGGGTCAGCAGGGTCGACGCCGACGTCGACGGTCCGCGCGACATCGGCGTCCGGTACAGCTACCGGTGGACGTTCGACAACGGCGAGACCCGACGCGACGACGTACGTCTGCGACTGGTCCACGACGGGGAGGACTTCAAGATCGCGGGCGAGTCCTGAGCGCCCGCCCCTGGCTCTATCGTGAGCGCCGGGAGGTGTGATGGAGCTCGATGCGCTGTACCGCGACATCGTGGAGACGTCCACGGACGGCATCTGGGTGCTCGACCTGGACGGCCGCACCCTCTACGCCAACCCCGAGGTAGCACGTCTCGCCGGCGTCGGGGCCGAGGAGGCGCAAGGGCTGACGGTCTTCGACACCCTCGACGAGGCCGGTCGCCGACAGTTCGCCGACCACCTCGCCGACCTCCGTGACGGGCGCTTCAACGAGCGCGAGGTGGAGGTCCGGTTCCAGCGCCGCGACGGGACCGCCCTGTGGGTGCTCGTCCGCGAGTCGGCGCTGCGGGACGCGAGCGGCGCCGTGGTCGGCGTCCTGCACCGCATCACGGACTGGAGCGACCGCCGGCGCGAGCTGCAGGAGATCACCGAGAGTCGCCGGCGCCTCGCCGAGGCGCACCGGATCGCCCGCCTCGGGAGCTGGTCCTGGGACGTCGTCGCCGACCGGATCAGCGGCACGCCGGAGCTCTTCGACCTCTACGGCATCTCTGCGGACGCGTTCCCATCGACGTACGCCGACTTCCTCGACATGGTGCACGAGGCCGACCGTCACCTGGTCGCCGACGCGGTCCGGTCGGCGCTCGAGGGCGCCGACTCCTTCGTCTTCGTCGCCCGTCTGCGCGGCGAGGACGGCTGGGTCTGGACCCGCGGCCGCGGTGTCGTCCACCGCGACGGCGACGGTCGAGCCCTGTGGATGTCGGGCACCCACCAGGACATCAGCGAGGCCAAGGAGGCCGAGATCGCCCTGGTCGACCAGGCCAGGCAGAACTCGCTGATGCAGGCGGTGGCCTCCGCCGCCAACGAGGCGCACTCGCTGAAGGACCTGCTCCGGCAGGCCCGCGACCTCGTGCTGCTCCACGACGACTGGGAGCGGGCGCGTGGGTTCGTGCCGCGGGAGGACGGGACCGGCGTCGCGCCGTACTACGTCTCCGAGGAGGACCGGCGCGCGGACCGGACGGACCCGGAGCGGGTCGCCAAGGAGCAGGCGCTCGCGGAACGGGCGTTCCACGAACGGAGGTCCGTCTGGGACGACGACAGGCTGACGATCTCCTTCCCGATCTCCTACGCCGACGCGGTGCACGCCGTCGTCGTCATCACCTCGGCGCCACCCCTCTACCGGCACGAGATGATCCAGGAGATGGTGGAGGCGGTCGCCGTGCAGATGGCGCGGGTCGCCGAGCGCGAGCAGGCGCAGCGGGCGCTCGCCGACGCCCGTGACGAGGCGATGGAGGCGTCGCGGCAGAAGTCGGAGTTCCTCGCGACCATGAGCCACGAGATCCGGACCCCGTTGAACGGCGTCATCGGGCTCAACGACCTCCTCCTCCGCAGCGGGCTGGACCGCGACCAGCTGCGCCTGGCCTCCGGCGTGCAGGTGGCGAGCCGGGCACTCCTCGGGGTCATCAACGACATCCTGGACTTCTCCAAGATCGAGGCGGGCCGGCTCGAGCTCGAGCAGGTCGACTTCGAGGTCCGCCCCCTGTTCGACCAGGTGGCCGCGGTGCTGGCGGAGAGCGCACGCGCGCGCGGCCTCGAGCTGATCATCTCCTGCCACCCCGACGTCCCCGAGGTGCTCGCCGGCGACCCGACCCGACTTTCGCAGGTGCTGACCAACCTGGTGTCCAACGCGGTCAAGTTCACGCCCTCCGGGGAGGTCTTCGTCCGCGCCACCTGCGCCCCGGCAGGCGAGGGGCGCACGCGGTTGCGGGTCGAGGTGGCGGACACGGGGGTGGGCGTGGACCCGGCCAAGCTGGGCAGCCTCTTCGACCCCTTCACCCAGGCGGACGCGTCCACCACCCGGCTGTACGGCGGCACCGGCCTGGGACTGGCCATCTCCAAGGAGATCGTCGAGGCGCTCGGGGGCGAGATCTCCTACGCCCCGAATCCCGGCGGCGGCAGCGTCTTCTCCTTCACCGCCCTCTTCGGCCGGCCCACCGGAACCCTCGCCGACCCCGACGACGACCACGCCCGCACCTGGCTCGCCGGCCAGCGGGTGCTCGTGGTCGACGACAACGCGCACAACCGGCTGATCCTCGAGGAGCAGCTGGCGTGGTGGCAGGTCCGCTCGGTCAGCGTGGCGAGCGCCCGTGAGGCGATGGCGGCCCTGGCCGTGGCCGTCACTGAGGGCGACCCCTTCGACGGGGCGCTCCTGGACCTGGCGATGCCCGAGCGCGACGGCCTCGATCTGGCCCGTGACATCCGCCGGGACCCGGCGTACCGCGGTCTGGCCTTGATCATGTTGACCTCCCTGACCACCGTCGACCCGGCCGAGGTGCGCAACGCCGGTGTCGCGGCCTGCCTGAGCAAGCCGGTGCTGGCGAACGTCCTGCGCAGCGCCTTGGTCACCGCTCTCGCCGGCGTCGGCCCCGAGCCCTCCGCCGCGCCGGACGACTACACGGTCGACGGGGAGCCCCACGTGCTGGTGGTGGAGGACAACCCCGTGAACCAGATGGTGGCGAGCGGCCTCCTCGAGGCGATGGGCTACCGGGTGACCACCTCCGACGACGGGGTCGCAGCGCTGGAGCTGCTGGCCACCCGGTCCTTCGACGCCGTCCTGATGGACGTCCAGATGCCGCGCATGGACGGGTACGCCGCCACCCGGGAGCTCCGGCGCCGGGAGGTGGACGGCACCCGGGTGCCGGTCATCGCCATGACGGCCGCCGCCGTGGAGGGCGAGCGTGAGCGATGCCTGGCCGCTGGGATGGACGACTTCCTGACCAAGCCGGTGGACCCGGGTGCGCTCGCAGCGGCTCTCCGGCTGTGGCTGTCCCCCACCGCAGACGACGTCCGGCCCGCGCGTCCCCCCTCCGACCCCGACCCGACCGAGGAGCAACCGATGTCGCTGCCCCCCTCCGAACCGATCGACGGTCTCGACGTCGCGCGCCTGGACATGCTCCGCGATCTGGACCCCGGCAACACCACCTACCTCGACCGAGCCGTCGGCAACTTCCTCGCCAACAGCCAGGACGCGGTCGAGCAGGTCCGCGCGTGCGTCGCCGCGTGCGACGCCGACGCGCTGCGACAGTCCGCGCACAAGCTCGCGGGGAGTGCCTTGAACCTCGGGGTGCTCGAGGTCGGTGCCGCGGCCCGGGAGCTCGAGGCTCTCGGCGACGCGGGGACGACGGACGGGGCGGAGTCGCTGCTGCCACCCCTCGAGCAGGCCGTCGAGCGCGGCCAGGACCTGCTCCGCCGGTACCGGGCGGCGTACTCCTCCGGTGCGTGAAACGCCTGTTCAGAGCGTTTTCACCCCATCGGGTGAGCCCAGCGAGACCGGCCTAGGGGCCGGTCCGTTCTAGGTTTCAACCATCATGAACAACGGTCCGCGCGAGGCGTCCCCCCACGAGCAGCGGCCGGTGCGGGTGGGCGTCGTCGATGAGTCGGAGCTGGTGACGACCGGCGTCGACGGGATGCTGCAGCGCCACCCGGACCGCGCGGTCATCCACGAGCCGGCGGGAGCAGATGTCGTCCTGTGCGACCCCGCCGGCCGCCCGATGGACATCGACGGCTACCTCGCTGACGTGCGGGCGCGGGCCGGCGGCAAGGTGGTCGTCTACACCTGGCGCCTGGACCAGGCGAGCGTGCGCCGCGCCGTGTCGGCCGGCGCGCATGGCTTCGTGTCGAAGGCAGCCAGCGCCGAGGACCTGATCGAGGTCGTCGAGCTGGTCCACCGCGGCGAGCGCGTCGAGTCCCCGCTCGCGGCGACCAGCGACGACGACACCTTGAGCACCCGTGAGGCCGAGGTGCTGGCGTTGATCTGCCGCGGGCGGAGCAACCTCGAGATCGCCGCAGAGCTCTACGTCAGCGTCAACTCGGTGAAGACCTACATCCGTCAGATCTACCAGAAGATCGGCGTCACCCGCCGGTCGCAGGCAGTCGCCTGGGGTATCGGCCGGGGATACTGATCCGGCGTTTGTCCACCCGCACCGCGGGTACGGGGCGACCATGAGCGACTCGAACACACGTGCGAACCAGTCGTCCCCCACCGAGCCAGGCTCCGGCGACCGGGAGGTGCTCGGGGCCGAGAACCCGAGCCCCACGAACACCGAGAAGGACCCGGACGACTGGGTGACCGGCGACGAGCCGATGACCGGGGCCCAGCGCAGCTACCTCGACACGCTCGCCCGCGAGGCAGGCGAGACGCTGCCGGCCGACCTCACGAAGGCCGAGGCGTCCGAGCACATCGACCGCCTCCAGCAGAGCACCGGCCGCGGCTCCGACGGCTGACGTCGCGCCCGCCGGGCGCCCGGCTCCTCAGTCCAGGTCCACGCGCTCGCCCCGCTCGACGGGGCGAAGCGCCGTCGGAAGCCCCCGTTCCCGGCACCGCTCCAGGAAGTCGGCCCGCGGCGACCGGAAGACCGTGTAGTCGTCGAAGTGGACCGGCACGGTCACGGCAGGCTCCAGCAGCTGGACCAGGTCGGCTCCCTGCTCGCCGTCCATCGTGACGAGAAGGCCGAGCGCCCGCGTGCCGCCGAGGTGGACCACGGCGGCGTCCAGCGGCCCGGTGCGGTCCAGGATGCCGCGCAGGTACGGCCGGAAGAGCGTGTCTCCGCTGACGTAGAGCCGGAACGTCGGCCGCCCGGGTTCGTCCAGCTCCAGGACGCTGCCCATGACCGGGGGCAGGACGTGGCGAGCCAGGCCGGGGCCGTGCTGGCCGGGCACGGCGGTGACCCGGAGCCGGGCCCCCTGGTCGGTCAGCTCCAGCGACTCCCAGGTGCGCATGCCGTGGGCTCCGCCGAACCCCCACTGGCCGAGCTTCCGGCTGGCGGCCGGCGTGGTCATGACCAGCAGGTCACGGTCGAGCTCGCGTCGCGCGATGCGGTCGAAGTGGTCGCCGTGCAGGTGCGAGAGCAGGACCGCGTCGAGCGACGGGAGGTCCGCCGGCTGCAGCGACGGCTCGGTGAGACGCTTCGAGAACAGGCCCTTGCCCAGGTAGGCCCGCTGGCCGCGATGGAGGAAGTTCGGGTCGGTCAGCACCGTGAACGGTCCCAGCCGCAGCACCGTGGTCGCCGTGCCGATGAACTCCAGGGACGCCGCGGGGCTGCTCATGCCGCCGTGTTCCCACGGCGGCGACCACGCAAACGCTCGCACCGGGCCGCGGACCTGGGGGGTGTGCCCGCGGCCCGGCGCCAGCCACGGTAGGACAGCGACCCGCAGCGATCATCCTCCGATCGGTCAGTCCTGCCGGGGGCCGTCAGGGCAGGACGTCGTTCTCCCCGCGGGGCGGCCGACGGGAGCCCCGCAGCGAGAGGACACCCGCCACGCCCACCACCGCTGCCAGAGCGAGGCCGCCGATCAGGACGACCGAGCCGAGACGTTCGAGGCTCGAGTCGTCTGCGTAGCCGAGCGCCACGGAGAGCGCCACCGACACCACCACGATGACACCGCAGGCCGCCAGCAGCGCCTTCCCAGAGGTCATGCTGAGGAAGGTTAGCGGGCGGAACCTCCTCGAACCCGGCGGTCAGGCGCGGCGCCGGGCCAGCCACGCCAGCGGGGTCAGCCGTGGGCCACGGACCAAGGAGGAGCTCCTCGTGAGCCGCACCAGTCTCAGGAGCGCGGGCGGCGGAGCGGTCAGCCGGCACTGCACACCCGCGCGCCCGGCTCTGTCCCTGCACCACAGCAGGCCGTCCAGGCCGGCCGTGTCGGCGAAGGTGATGCCGCTGATGTCCAGCAGCACCGTCTCCACGCCCTGGTCCACGACGTGCTCGAAGCCGGCACGCAGGCTCGACGCCAGGAGCAGGTCGAGCTCGCCGCTCACCGTGACGAGCGCAGAAGCGGAGACGACCGCCGTCGACACTTCGGACTGCATGCGCGTCTCCCGAGGATCGTCGCGCTCCTCAGGCCCGGGCGGGCCCCTTGACGGAGGACCAACGACCTGTCGGCGAGCAGGCCACGCCGCGACCAGCTGGTCTAGGCCACGCGGCGCCAGCGCCCGCCGCCCCACCGGGCCGCGGGCCGTCGAGCGCGTGTGCCAGGTGGTTGGACGTGCTGGAATCTCGTCGTCGCATCGCGGACAAAACGGGCAGACATCCCCGCCTGCTCGCTCCGCACGATCGCGAGACCGGCGTCGCGCCTGTCCCCGGAGCAGGTCGGCGGGTCCGGACGACTCGGACCCCGCCAGCGGACAGGACCGGCTCGGTTCCTGCTGCACGGCTCCTCATGGCACCTCGGTGTCGATCTCGGTGAGCGCGAGCAGTTCTGCGCGGACGCAGGCCAGCTGCTCGGCGTCCAGGTACGGCGTGTTGATCGCTGCGACGACACCTTCGGCTGCATACCGGACCGCCAGAGCGCGGCCGGGTGGGAGGCCGTCGGCATCGAAGGCGTCGTTCCAGGCGCGTGCGTCCGCGTGCTCCAGCCGGCCGAGCGACTCGATCCCGGCCGACCCGAGCGCAGCGAGGAGTCCGGTCGGGCTGAAGACCTCGCTCAGGTACTCGCTGCCTCCGGTGAGGGCGCGCACGTAAGCGCGCGTGAACTTGCCCGGACGGTTCTCGCTGAGGTCCACGTGCGCGCGGACCTCCTCCCACATGCGGTCGATCGTGTGTGCGACGACCGCACCGATCAGCTCGTCGCGCGTCCGGAAGTGGTGCATGAGTCCGCCCTTGGAGACTCCGGCGAGTGCAGCGATCTCGGCGAGGCTCACCTTCGCACCGCGATCGACCACTGCCCGCTCGGCTGCTACGAGGATGGCGCGCCGGGTGCGTTCCCGGTCCCGGACCAGCGGCTTGTCAGGCATGGTGTCGTACCTCCGTCCCAGGCGAGGTGACAGTCCGCGCCGGGATGATCTTCCACGCCACCACTGCCGCCACCAAGAGCAGCGCGCCGGCGACCAGCGCGGTCACTTGGAGCCCCCAGGTGAACGATTCCCGGGCGGTCGCAAGCACGTCGGGGTCGGTGATGCGTGCAAGGGTCGATGCCAAGGAGTCCTTGACGGTGGCGGTGTCGGTCGCGCTGAGCTCGCCCGGGAGCTCGAGGTGCGCACGATAGATCGCCATCTGCAACGAACCGAGGATCGCGATGCCCAGTGCCCCGCCCAGCTCGTACCCGGTCTCCGAGATCGCAGCTGCGGCTCCGGACCGATCTGCCGGCACGGTGCTCACCACCGCATCGACCGAGACCGTCATCGACACCCCGATGCCGAGCCCGACGACAGCCAGGGACACCCCCAGACCCCAGTACGAGTCCCAGGATGCCGTGAGTCCGATGCCCGCCAGTCCGATCGCGGACGTCAGGAGACCGACCCCGATTGATCGACCAGCGCCGAGCCGGGTCACGAGAGCGCCGATCAACGCGATCACGACGACCGACGCGATCGTCGCCGGGAGCTCTGCGACCCCGGCCTTCAACGGGCCGAACCCGCGCACCAGCTGCAGGTACTGCGAGTAGAAGAACAGCAGCCCGAGAAACGCGAAGATCGACAACGTGTTGACGCCGACCGCACCAGCGAACGCCGGTATCCGGAACAGCGAGACGTCGAGCAGCGGAACCGCGAGCCGGCTGCAACTCGCTGGGCCAAGAACTACGCAGCCGACGTCGAGCTGGCCGTCACTCGCACGGGCCGTGGCCTCATCGTGCGCTGCGTGAACCGCGGCCAGGCGGTTGCCCGGCACGTGCGTCTGACCGTCACGCCGATCCATCGGCGCCGCCGTCGAGTGGTCGACGACACCGTCCGTGCCCTCGGGACCCTCAGGTCGTCGGAAGTCGTGGAGGGGCTCGAGGTCGACCTGCGCTTGTTGCTCGTGGACTTCGTGCGGCTCGAGGTGTCCTGGAGCGACGCCACCGGGCCCCGACGCCGCCGGCGATCATTGATCGTGCTTCGGTCCAGCGGTACGTGTTGATGGGTGGGAACCGCCGTCCAGCGCCGACTCCGGACCTCGTTTCCGCAGGTCAGCGTCGTGCCGTGGTAGGGCGGGTGGGGCTCGAACCCACGACCCAAGGATTATGAGTCCTCTGCTCTGACCGACTGAGCTACCGCCCCTCGAGCGCCGCAGCCTAGCCCGCGCGTGCGCCGCGCGGACCCACGGGTGGCCCGCCACCATGGCCGGAAGTGCACCGAGGGCCCGGCACGTCGGTGCCAGGCCCTCGTTCTGCTCCCCCGGTTGGACTCGAACCAACAACCCTCCGGTTAACAGCCGAATGCTCTGCCAGTTGAGCTACAGGGGATCGCGGTGCAGCGCGCATACATTAGCAAGCAGCCGCGACCGGCCGAAATCGGGGTCCGCGCCCGCTCAGCCCGTCTCGACCTCGGCGCGGGCGGCGACGAGCGCCTGGTCGGCGGCGGCCCGGACCGCCGGGTCGTCGGGGTCCACGCCCTCGTCGAACTCGTAGACCCAGCTCAGCGCACGGTCGCCGGTCGGCGCCCTGCGGGCGACCACCCGGACGCCTCGGCGGCCGTCGACCGGAACGTGCCGCTGCAGCACGA
Source organism: Nocardioides ureilyticus (assembly GCF_051280745.1). Taxonomy (NCBI): domain Bacteria; kingdom Bacillati; phylum Actinomycetota; class Actinomycetes; order Propionibacteriales; family Nocardioidaceae; genus Nocardioides; species Nocardioides ureilyticus. Next base: position 12,769 of record NZ_JBNCOG010000036.1, read on the forward strand.
TGCTGGCCGTCACCCGCTCGCGCACCAGCTGCAGCAGTCGGCCGGGCTCGGCCACGGAGAACCGGTGCACCGGTCGGACCTCGCCCCACGTGCCGACCTCGCGCACGACCAGCTCACCCGTGTCGACGTCCCAGGTGGCGGCCTCGACGAGCTCCCAGGGGATCCGGCACCCGGGCAGGTAGAGCGCCTCCCGCGTGCCGCCGACCGGGCCCTGGGAGGTGTCGGTCCAGGCGAGCAGGCGCTCACCGCGGCGCACGGCGACGTCCGGCCGCTCCCGGCCGACGAACGGCAACCTCACGTCGCGCTCCCCACGGTCCGTTCGCGCAGGGTCCGCCGGTGCTGCTCCAGCGCCGCCAGCTCGCCGAACATCCGGTTGTACTCCTCGGCGTTCTCCACCGGGTTCGTCCGCTGCAGCCGGGACTTCAGCTCCGCGATCCTGCGCATCGCCGTCAGCTCCAGGAGTCGGAAGACGTGCACCGAGACGTACGCCGCGTCCGGCTCTCGCGCGGTCAGCAGCGGCTCGACCCCCAGGGCGCTGATCGCCGACGAGACGGCCGGGTCCGTGGCCGCGTCTCGGAGCCGTCCGGCCCAGGTCGCGTCGCCGGAGCCCGCCACCGGGCCCCCGGCGGCGGCGACCAGCTCCCACACGCCCCGGTAGACCGGGTGCGTGAAGTCCTCGACGCCGATGTCGGAGGTGGCCCGGCCGATGGCCATCGGGTACTGGATCACCAGCTTCAGCGTCTCGCGCTCGAGGGCGAAGCGCGGGTCGCGCAGGTCGGGGACCGTGCTCCGCGGCGCGGCCGGCGCCGGCTCGGGCTGACCCCCGCGCCGCTCCTGACGCGCGGGACCACGCCCCGCCGCGCGGCGTACCTCGCCGCGGGCCTGCTCCACGTCGACGCCCACCATCCCGGCGAGCTCGCGGGCGAAGGCGTCGACCTTGCTCTTGTCGCGCACGCTGGAGACCAGCCGGGCCGCCTCGCGGAGCGCGTCCACCCGGCTGTCGGCCCGGTCGAGGTCGTACTTGCCGACGATGTTCGAGAGCACGAACCGGTACAGCGGGACCCGCCGCGCCACCAGCTCCCGCACCGCACCGTCACCGTGCTGGATCCGCAGGTCGCACGGGTCCAGGCCGTCCGGCTCGACCGCGACGTAGGTCTGGGAGACGAAGTTCTGGTCGCCGCCGAAGGCGCGCAGCGCGGCCTTCTGCCCGGCGGCGTCGCCGTCGAAGGTGAAGATCACCTCGCCGCGGAACTCCTCGTGGTCGTGCATGAACCGGCGGAGCACCCGGGCGTGCTCGTCACCGAACGAGGTGCCGCACGTGGCGACCGCGGTGGTCACCCCGGCCAGGTGGCAGGCCATGACGTCGGTGTAGCCCTCCACCACCACGGCCTGCGAGGACCGCGCCATGTCCTTGCGGGCCAGGTCGATGCCGTAGAGCACCTGGCTCTTCTTGTAGATCGGCGTCTCGGAGGTGTTGAGGTACTTCGCGTCGATCCGGTCGTCGTCGAAGATCCGGCGTGCGCCGAAGCCGATGGTGTCGCCGCTGGCGTCACGGATCGGCCACAGCAGCCGGCCGCGGAACCGGTCGTACGCCGAGCGGCCGACCGCCACCAGTCCCCCGGCGACCAGCTCCTCCTGCGAGAAGGCCTTCTGCCGCAGGTGCTTGAAGAGGGCGTCGCCGTCGCGCGGGGCGAACCCGATGCCGAAGGTCTCGGCAGCCGTCTGGTCGAAGCCGCGCTCGGCCAGGAACTGCCGCGCGACCAGCGCGTCGGGCGTCGCGAGCTGCTCGGCGTAGAACTGCTGGGCCACCCGGTGCGCCTCGACCAGCCGGCTGCGCTGCGGACCACGGGGCCGGTCGTCGCGGACGTCGCCCTCCTCGCGCCGCAGCTGCACGCCGTACTTGTCGGCGAGCCGCTCCACGGCCTCGGCGAAGGAGAGCGCGTCGATGTCCATGACGAACTTGATGACGTCACCGCCGGCCTGGCAGCCGAAGCAGTGGAAGAACCCGCGCGAGGGCGTCACGTGGAAGGACGGTGACTTCTCGTCGTGGAACGGGCACAAGCCCTTCATCGAGCCGCCGCCGGCGTTGCGGAGGGTGACGTGCTCGGCCACCACGTCGTCGATGCGCGCCTTCTCACGCACCTCGGCGATGCTCTCCTCGCGGATCAGGCCTGCCACGCGCCCAGCCTAGGTCGTCGGCACGACTCAGTACGCCCCGGTCATCACGTTGTGGAGGGGCTGGCCCGCGGCGTACCGGTGCAGCTGGTCGCACACCAGCCGGTGGGCGCGCGGCCACATGGCGCTGCTCGCGCCGCCCACGTGCGGCGAGACCAGCAGGCCCGGCGCGTCCCACAGGGGGCTGTCGGCCGGGAGCGGCTCGGTGTCGGCCACGTCGATGGCGGCCCGCACCCGTCCGGCGTGGAGCGCCGCCACGAGGTCCCGGGTGACGACGACGGCGCCACGGGCCACGTTGACCAGGAGGGCGCCCTCCTTCATCCGGTCGAGGAAGGCCGCGTCGACCAGGCCCCGCGTCTCGTCGGTCAGCGGCACCACCAGCACGACGACGTCGGCGCCCGGCAGCAGCGCCGGGAGCTCCTCGATGCCGTGGACCCCTTCCTTCGGGGACCGCGCCACCCGCACGACCTCGACCTCGAAGGGCCGCAGGCGCGCCTCGATCGCCTCGCCCACCGCGCCGTAGCCGACGATCAGGACCGTGCGATCGGCCAGGGCCGGCCGCCACCGGGGCTCCCACGCACGACGGTCCTGCGCGCGCACGAAGTCGGGGATGCCGCGCAGGGAGGCCAGTACCAGGGCGAGGGTCAGCTCCGCCGTGGACGCGTCGTGGATGCCCCGGCCGTTGCACAGGGTGACCCCCTCGGGAACCCGGGACCGGACGTGGTCGACGCCGGCCGACAGCAGCTGCACCACCTCCAGCCGCGGCATCCGTGCCAGGACGTCGCCCACCGCGGGTCCCATCTGGTAGGGCGCGACGTAGAAGCGCACGTCGTCGACGGAGGACGGGACGTCCACCGTCGGGTCGACGACCTCGTAGCGCAGCGTGGCCGGAGGGTCGCCCAGCTCCGCCGGCTCGAACGGCAGCCACACGAGCCGCTCCCCAGGAAATTCCTCAGGCACCACACCACCTCCGGTGCCACGTGACGGCGCTCGCGTCGGTCAGCGACGCCACCTGGTCGACCACCACCCGAAGACGACCGGCGTCGTCCGCCGCGGCCCGCCAGTCGTCGGCGAAGGGCCGCTGCAGCGCGTCGGGGCCGCGCTCGAGGAGTGCGCCCACCAGCTCCGCGAGGAGCTCGCGCTGCCGCTCCATCGCGGTCACCCGGTCCTCGGCCTGCATCACGTAGCGCGCGGCGATCCCCTTGAGCACCGCGATCTCCAGCAGCGTCGTCGGCGGCACCACCAGGTCCGAGCGGTAGCGGACGAACGGCCCCTCCCCCGCGGCGTACGTCGCATGCTGCACCGCCCCGCAGAACCGGCCGATGAGATCGCTGGTGAGGTTCTTCAGCGCGGCGAGCCCGCGGCGCGACCCGTCGTACGGCGACGCCGGCCAGGACCCCTGCGTGCGCAGGCCGGCGAGGACCTCGTCCAGCCGGTCGTCGGCCGCGTCGGGGACGTACCAGTCGCGGACCGTCTGCCAGACCGCGGCCGTGTCGAGCGCGGTGAGGTCGATCCGCCCCGCGACGATGCCGTCCTCCACGTCGTGCACCGAGTAGGCGACGTCGTCGGCGAGGTCCATCACCTGCGCCTCGAGGCACTGGCGGTCGCCGACCGCCCCACGCCGCATCCAGTCGAAGACGGGCCGGTCGTCGTCGTAGACCCCGAACTTGCTCACCAGGCGCGGTGAGCCGTCGGCGTGCACGCCCTGCGGCGACTCGGCCCGCGCACGGGTCCAGGGGTACTTCGTGCACGCGTCGAGAGTCGCGCGGGTGAGGTTGAGGCCGGCCGAGGCGCCCTCGTCGTCGAACGTCTTGGCCTCCAGGCGGGTGAGCAGGCGCAGCGTCTGCGCGTTGCCCTCGAACCCTCCGCAGTCCTCGCTGAGCTCGGCGAGCACCCGCTCGCCGTTGTGGCCGAACGGCGGGTGCCCCAGGTCGTGGGCGAGCGCGGCGGTCTCCGCGATGTCCGGCTGGCTGCCCAGCGCGCGGGAGAGGTCCCGCGCGACCTGGGCGACCTCGAGGCTGTGGGTGAGCCGGTTGCGGACGAAGTCGTCGGTCTGCGGCCCGACCACCTGGGTCTTGGCAGCGAGTCGGCGCGACGCGGCCGCGTGGACCACCCGCGCCCGGTCACGCTCGAACGGGGTCCGCTCAGGTGCGTCGACCCGTTTGGGCGGCTCCGGGACCCACCGCTCGGACGCGGCGCCGTCGTACAGCTCCTCGGTCGTCTCCATCGGCCGCGAGCCTAGGGTGCGCGGCCGACGACGTCGCCGTCAGGACCCGTCGAGGACCGGTCAGTACGTCGTGACGTGGACGTGGTCGTAGTGGTTCGCGGTGACCGACCCGCGATCCTCCATGGAGCGCCAGCCCTCGCCGGCCCGCTCGACCGACCAGATCTTCTGGGCGTAGATGAGGTAGGAGATGCCGAGCTCGGCGTAGTTGGCGCGCAGGAACTCGGCGATCTGCCAGCCGAGCTCGCCGCTGACCATCACGTCCAGCGCGATGCCCTGGGCGTGCTCGCCGTCGCCGCGGAAGTCGCCGTAGGAGGTGATCTGCGGGAAGGCGGAGCAGACCGCGTTGTGCACCTTGACGATGTTGGGGCTGACCCCGGGCGAGACCGACGTGCCGTTGGTGCAGGTGCCACCGACCTGGGGCGCCGCCGTCCGGGCCGCCGCCGTCTCCTGCTCCTCCTCGACCACGGGCTTCTCCGCGACGAGGTAGCCCTCGGTGACCCACCGGGCCTTCCCGCCGACGACGACCTCCTCGCGGTCGAAGAGCGAGCGGCCGGTGACCAGCACCCGCTTGCCCTCGTCGAGCAGGCCGAGCCGCTTCGCCTTCTCCCCCGGCGCGGACCAGAGGTCGAGCGCGGTGGTCGCCCACAACCGGGTGTCGGCGTTCCGCACGGCGCGGCGGACCGCCGCGGGAGCGAGCATGCGCTCGGCCTTGGTGGGCACCGGCTCGAGCCGGGAGGCGGCGCGGGAGACCCGCTGCGGACGCTCCACGGAGAACGAGGACTCAGGGGTGGCCGAGGTCTCGGCCGCACCGGCGCTGGCGACGACGTCGGGGCCGGCCGAGGGGGTCGCGGCGACGCCGAAGGTCACGGCGGCAGCCGTCGCGAGGACGGCGATCGGACCGGCGACGACGACGGCGCGGGGCTTGCGGCGGGCATTGGTGTCCCGCTTGTGGCGGTGGTCAGCCACAGCGCTGATCCTTTGCTGTTGCGTGCATGGGACGGCCGGTCGGGGGCTCGTGGCTCGACCGGCGCGGGATCAACTGAAACACACCGGCACGTGAATCCGTGAAGAATCAACGGTTAAATGCGGGGTGGGCCTGCTCACCCCGCCCGGCGGTGGTTCGGCGGAGGCTCAGCCGCCGCTGCCGCCGTCGGCGTCCTCGGCGATCGCGCAGCCGGCGCCGTCGGTGTCGTCGAGCCACCCTTCGGGCATCACGATGCGGGCCCGCGGCGAGCCCTGCCGGCCGCGCGGCGCGCCCAGCTCCGAGGCAGGGAACGGCTCGTCGCCGTCCAGCTCCGCGAGCAGGGCGTCGAGGGAGGCGAGGCTGTCGACGAGCCCCAGCGAGCGGCGCATCTGGCCGCCCGCGGAGAAGCCCTTGAGGTACCACGAGACGTGCTTGCGGAACTCCTTGCAGCCGCGCTCCTCGCCCATGTGCTGGCACAGCAGCTCGGCGTGGCGGCGCATCATGGTGGCGACCTCGCCCAGGGTCGGGGTCTCGACAGGCTCGACCACCGAAGAGCCGCCCCCGGCGAACGCGGCGGCGAGGTCACGGAAGAGCCAGGGCCGCCCGAGGCAGCCGCGGCCGACCACGACGCCGGCGGCTCCCGTCTGCTCGACCATGCGGACGGCGTCGGCCGCCTCCCAGATGTCACCGTTGCCGAGCACGGGGATGTCCACCGCCGCGGCCAGCTCACCGATGGCGTCCCAGTCCGCCGCCCCGGAGTACGCCTGCGCGACGGTGCGTCCGTGCAGGGCGATGGCCGCGCAGCCGGTCTCCTGGGCGATCCGGCCGGCGTCGAGGTAGGTGAGGTGGTCCTCGTCGATGCCCTTCCGGGTCTTCATGGTCACCGGGACGCCGTACGGCGTGGCCGCTGCGACGGCGTGCTCGAGGATCTCCGCGAGCAGGCCCCGCTTCCAGGGGAGGACTCCCCCGCCGCCCTTGCGGGTGACCTTCGGGACGGGGCAGCCGAAGTTCAGGTCGATGTGCGCGACGCCGTGCTCGGCGCAGAGGATCTCGGCGGCCTTCCCGACGTAGACGGGGTCGGTGCCGTAGAGCTGCACCGAACGGGTCGTCTCGAGCTCGTCGAAGACCAGCATGTCGCGGGTGTGCTGGTCGCCCTCGACCAGGCCGCGGCTGGTGATCATCTCGCAGACGTAGAGCCCGGCGCCCTGCTCGGCGCAGAGGCGTCGGTACGCCGCGTTGGTGATCCCCGCCATCGGCGCGAGCACCACGGGGGTGTCGACGCGCAGGGACCCGAGGGTCAGCGAGGACGGCAGGGACATGCGTCCGATTCTCCGACGCTGTGCCCGGTGGCCCAAATCAGGCCGTGGGCCCTCGAGCCCGCCGCTCAGCCGTCCTGCTGCTGGCCCTGCTTCTTCTTCCCGGCCTTGCCACCGGACTTCTGGACCGGCTTCAGCTCACCGGTCCAGGTGATGGGGTCGAACTCCTGGGTCGGGCGGAAGCTGACCGCCGTCAGGTCCCCCTTGTCCGGGGCCAGGTAGACCAGGCACACCTCGGTCTCCTTGCCGGGGCCGAACTTCTTCGGCAGCGGGGTGCTCGGGCAGGGCTCGAACCGGCTGGCGAACGAGGACGCCTCGATGAGGGTGTCGGTGCCGTCGACGATGTACAGCGGCTCCAGCCGCCGCCCGCCGAGCTGGGTCTCGCCCTCGTTGGTGACCGTCGCGCGGACGAAGTACGGGTTCGCCTTGCGGGTCCTCGCGTCGAGCTGCCAGCCGCTGAAGGACTCCTTGAACGTGGTCTCCTCGAGCCGGTCGACCCGGATGCCGAGGACGCCGACCTGGCCCTTGCGCGGCTCGTAGGCGACCACGGCCTCCTCGCCCACCTCCAGCTCGCTGCCCTGGGGGGTCAGCTCGACCCCCTCGGGCACCGGCAGGTACGGCGACGGGCTCGCCGAGGCCGAGCCGATGGCCGTCGACGGCGAGCCGGGACCGTCGGCGTCGGGCTGGCCCGCGTCGTCCGAACAGCCCGCGAGGACGAGGGCGGAGCCCACCAGGCCGGCGAGGAGCGTGCGGGCGGATCGGGTCGGGCGCATGCCTCGATTCTCCACGGCGGACCTGATCAGCACCCGACGAATCGCTGCGCGAACCATCCGGTGACCTGGTCCAGGGAGACCCGGTCCTGCGCCATGGTGTCGCGCGAGCGCACGGTGACCGCCTGGTCCTCGAGGGTGTCGAAGTCCACGGTGACGCAGTACGGCGTACCGATCTCGTCCTGGCGGCGGTAGCGGCGCCCGATCGCGCCCGAGTCGTCGAAGTCGACGTTCCAGCCGGCGCTGCGCAGCTCGGTCGCGAGGTCCTTGGCCTTGGGCGAGAGGTCGGCGTTGCGGCTCAGGGGCAGCACCGCGACCTTGACCGGCGCCAGTCGCGGGTCCAGGCGCAGCACCGTCCGCTTGTCGACGCCGCCCTTGGTGTTGGGGGCCTCGTCCTCGGTGTAGGCGTCGACGAGGAAGGTCATCAGGCTGCGCGAGAGGCCCGCCGCCGGCTCGATGACGTACGGCGTGTAGCGCTCGTTGTTGGCCTGGTCGAAGTACGACAGGTCCTGGCCGGAGTGCTTGGCATGGGTGGACAGGTCGAAGTCGGTGCGGTTGGCGATGCCCTCGAGCTCGCCCCACTCCGAGCCGGAGAAGCCGAAGCGGTACTCGATGTCGACGGTGCGCTTGGAGTAGTGGCTGAGCTTCTCCTGCGCGTGCTCGTAGTGGCGCAGGTTGTCAGGGGCGATCCCGAGGTCGGTGTACCACTGCGTGCGCTGGTCGATCCAGTACTGGTGCCACTCCTCGTCCTCGCCCGGCTTGACGAAGAATTCCATCTCCATCTGCTCGAACTCGCGGGTGCGGAAGATGAAGTTGCCCGGCGTGATCTCGTTGCGGAAGCTCTTGCCGATCTGCGCGATGCCGAAGGGCGGCTTCTGCCGGCTCGAGGTGACCACGTTGGCGAAGTTCACGAAGATGCCCTGGGCGGTCTCCGGACGCAGGTAGTGCAGGCCGGACTCGTCCTCGATGACGCCGAGGTAGGTCTTCAGCAGGCCGGAGAACTGGCGCGGCTCGGTCCAGGCGCCGCGGGTGCCGCAGTTGCTGCACGCGACCTCTGCGAGGTCGACGGAGTCGGGGTCCTCGAGGCCCTTCTTCTCCGCGTACGCCTCCTGGAGGTGGTCGGCACGGAAGCGCTTGTGGCAGGACTGGCACTCGGTCAGCGGGTCGGTGAAGGTGTCGACGTGGCCGCTCGCCTCCCAAACCTGGCGCGGCAGGATGATGCTGGAGTCGAGGCCGACGACGTCCTCGCGCATGGTGACCATCGACTTCCACCACTGGCGCTTGATGTTCTCCTTCAGCTCCACGCCGAGCGGGCCGTAGTCCCACGCCGAGCGCGTGCCGCCGTAGATCTCGCCGCACGGGTAGACGAAGCCCCGGCGCTTGGCGAGGGAGACGACGTGGTCGACGGTCGTTGCGGGCGGCTTGGCCACGGTGAGCCTTTCGGGGACGTACGGCGGTCGGGCGAGCGGTCAGCCTAGCGAGCGCGGGACGCCGGCGTTGAGGACGGTCCCCGGGTCCACCACCTCGTAGGCACTCGGCTCGTCGAGCGCCCGGCTGAGCACCGGCACGGCCTCGAGCTTCACCTCGTAGGAGGACAGCGCCCGGCGGTAGGCACCGACGTGCTCCCACGACGTGGTGAGCACCCACAGGGTCGGGTCGTCGACGTTGCGGCCGATCCGGCCCGTCAGGTACCCGGGCCGCGCGGCCAGGGTCTCGTGGGCTCGCTGGAGGTCCCCGCGGAACCGCTCGTCGTCCTCGGGCACCCGGAACCTGTTCACCACCAGCACGGGCCGAGCCTAGGGCGGGCCGCCCCCATCCCGGCGATTTGACAACGGTTCTCAAGCGGTCTGAGAATCGTTCTCATGTCACGATCCCGGCTCCTCGTCCCAGCCCTCGCCACCAGCGTGCTGGTCCTCTCCGCCTGCGGCGCCCTGACCGAGGACGACGCCGGCACGGCGTCCGGCGACGCGCGCACCGTCGCCGCGGCGCTCTACCCGCTCGAGTACGTCGCGGAGCGGGTCGCCGGCGACGTGCTCGACGTCGAGAACCTCACCGCCCCGGGCGGCGAGCCGCACGACCTGACGCTGGACGTCCGCGAGACCGCCCTGGTCACCGACGCCGCGCTGGTCCTGCACGTCGACTCGCTCCAGCCCGCCGTCGACGAGGCCGTCGAGGAGAACGCCACCGGGGAGGTCCTCGACGCGGCGTCGGTCGTCGACCTGCTTCCCTTCGAGGGCCACGAGGACCACGACCACGCGCACGAGGAGGAGGAAGCCGAGGGGGAGGCCGCCGAGGAGGAGGCCCACGAGGGCCACGAGGGCCACGACCACGGCGAGATGGACCCCCACTTCTGGCAGGACCCGGTCCGGATGGCCACGCTGGGCGACGCCGTGGCCGACCGCCTCGCCGAGATCGTGCCCGAGGAGGCCGACACCTTCCGGGCCAACGCGGAGGCGCTGCGGGCCGACCTCGAGCAGCTCGACGAGGAGTACGTGACCGGCCTCGCCGACTGCGCGACGTACACCGTCGTCACCAACCACGACGCTTTCGGGTACCTCGAGAAGTACGGCCTGCACCTGGAGTCGATCGCCGGCATCTCCCCCGACGCCGAGCCGACGCCCGCGGCCCTGGCCGAGCTGCAGGCGCTGATCGAGGAGGAGGGCATCACCACCGTGTTCTCCGAGAGCCTGGTCAGCCCGAAGACCGCGCAGACCCTCGCGGACGACGCGGGTGTCGACACCGCGGTGCTGGACACCGTCGAGGGGCTCACCGACGAGACGGCGGACGAGGACTACCTTTCCCTCATGCGCGCCAACCTCGCCACCCTGCAGGAGGCGAACGGCTGTTGAGCGGCTCACGAGCGGCGGGCGAGGCGGTCGTCGAGCTCCGCGACGGGGCGGTCGCCATCGCGGGGCGGCCCGTCCTGCGCCACGTCGACCTCACCGTCCACAGCGGTGAGTTCCTCACCGTCCTGGGGCCCAACGGGTCCGGCAAGTCGACCCTGGTCCGCGCCCTGACCGGCCTCCGCCCCCTGGCGCGGGGCACGTTGAGCCTCTTCGGGACGCCGTTCGAGTCGTTCCGCGAGTGGCACCGCCTGGGCTTCGTCCCGCAGCGCGCCAGCGCCGCCGGGGGCGTCCCGGCCTCGGTGTCGGAGGTCGTGGCGTCGGGCCGGCTGACCCGTCGACGTCTGCTGAGGCCGGCCAGCAGGGCCGACCGGGCGGCCGTCGCCTCGGCGCTCGAGATCGTCGGCCTCGCCGATCGTGCCCGCGACAGCGTCGCGACCCTCTCCGGCGGGCAGCAGCAGCGGGTGCTCATCGCCCGGGCGCTGGCCGGCGAGCCGGACCTCCTCCTCCTCGACGAGCCGACCGCCGGCGTCGACCTGCCCAACCAGGAGGCCCTCGCCGACGCCCTCGCCACCCTCTCTCGCTCGGGCAGCACGATCGTGCTCGTCACGCACGAGCTGGGGCCCTTGGCGCCGCTGGTCGACCGGACCGTGGTGCTCCGCGACGGTCGGGTGGCCTACGACGGCCCGCCGCTCGCGGTCGGGGACGCCCACGGCCACCACCACCCGATCGCCGGCCGGCACGACCACCACCCCGACATCGTGGCGCCGCTGGACCGGCACCCGGACCGGCACGACGAGGGGGTGGCCTGGTGATCGACCTCCTCGGCTACGACTTCATGCAGCGTGCGCTCCTCGCGGCGCTGGTCACCGGCCTGGCCGCGCCGGTCATCGGCACCTACCTGGTGCAGCGCCGCCTGGCCCTGCTCGGCGACGGGCTCGGCCACGTCGCGGTCACGGGCGTGGCGCTCGGCCTGCTCACCGGCATCGCGCCGACCTGGACGGCGGTCGTGGTCGCGATCCTCGGCGCGGTCGCCATCGAGGTGATCCGCGAGCGCGGGCACACGAGCGGCGACCTGGCGCTGGCCCTGCTCTTCTACGGCGGCCTCGCCGGCGGCCTGATGATCACCGGCCTGGCCGGCCAGACCGCCGCCACGCTGAACACCTTCCTCTTCGGCTCGATCACGTCCCTCCCCCTGAGCGACGTGTGGTTCACCATGGCGCTCGCCGCGGTGATCCTGGTCCTCGGCCTGGGCCTGCTGCCCCAGCTGTTCACCGTGTCCCAGGACCAGGACTTCGCCAAGGTCGCCGGGCTCAACGTCCGGGGCTACAACCTGCTGGTCGCCGTGCTGGCCGCGGTCACGGTCACCATCGCGATGCGGACCGTCGGTCTCCTGCTGGTCTCCGCGCTGATGATCGTGCCGGTCGCGGCATCCCAGCAGCTGGCGCGCTCCTTCCGCGCGACGCTGGTCGGAGGGGTGCTGGTGGGCTCCGGGGCCGCGGTGGGCGGGCTCCTGGTCTCGGCGTACGTCTCCGTCAACCACGACCTCTCCGTCACGCCGGGCCCGGCGATCGTCCTGCTCGCCCTCACGTGCTTCGTCGCGACCTGGCCGGTGGGTGCCTGGCTGCGCCGCCGGACGCGGCTGCGGCAGCCCTTCCCCGCCGAGGCCTTCGACGGGCACGAGACCACCGAGCACCCGCACGACCACGGCCCGGAGTGCGGCCACGTGGCGGTCCCGCACGGGGACCACGTCGACTACGTGCACGACGGGCACCGCCACGCACCCCACGACACGCACTACGACGAGCACTGAGCCAGGATCGAGGTCAGCCCGATGACGGAGCGCACCCCAGCCCCTCCCCTGCGGCCGACGCGGCAGCGGCTGGCCGTCGCGGAGGCGATGGCCTCGGTCGACGACTTCCGCTCCGCCCAGGAGATCCACGAGCTGCTCGGCCGCCGTGGTGAGCCGGTCGGGCTGGCCACGGTCTACCGCACCCTCCAGCGGCTGGCGGAGGCCGGCGAGGTGGACCTGCTGCGCACCGAGGACGGCGAGGCCGTCTACCGCCGGTGCTCCGACAGCCACCACCACCACCTGGTGTGCCGGGCGTGCGGCGCCACGGTGGAGGTGGAGGGGCCCGCCGCGGAGCGGTGGACCACGGCGATCGCCGCGGAGCACGGCTTCTCCGACGTCAGCCACACCCTGGAGATCTTCGGGACCTGCCCGTCCTGCGGCTGAGCGGTCAGCGCGCGCCGCCGGCTCGGGGCCTCGATCGGCAGCCGGACCCGGAAGGTGCTGCCGACGCCCGGCTCGCTGTCCACCTCGATCCGCCCGCCGTGGGCCTCGACGATCTCGCGGGCGATGCTGAGGCCCAGCCCGACCCCCTGGATCGAGCGCTCCTCGGCCTCCCTCGCCCGGAAGAACCGGGTGAAGAGCCGGTCCCGGTCGGCGGCGGAGATGCCGATCCCCTGGTCCTGCACGCTCAGCTGCGCCCGACCGTCCTGCACGGCCAACCGGACCCGTACCGTCGTGCCGGGAGGGCTGTACTTCGCCGCGTTGGTGAGCAGGTTGTCGACCACCTGCTCGATCCGCTGCCGGTCGAGCAGCATCGACAGCGGCCCCGGTGCGTCGACCTCCAGGTCGATGCCCGCGGCGGCGTACGCCGGGCGCGCACCCAGGCCGACGGCGGCGATGTCGGCCACCAGCACGGCGGCCACGGCGGCCACCGGCATCCGGCCGCGGACCACGATCGTGAGCGCGAGCAGGGCCAGCACGAGGACCACCGAGAGGGACGGGAGCGAGACGCCGGCCCCCGTGCCGGCGACCTGGCGCAGGCCGATGTCGACCGCGACGAGGAGCGCGAACCCGGCCTGGATCGCGCGGGGGTCGGTGGTCGAGGCGAGGAGCACCCCGCGGAGGGCCGACCAGGCCCGCGCCGTCATGCCGTCGCCTGCCACGGGCCCAGTGTGGCGCCCCCCACCGAGCAACAGCCGAGCCCGCCGTGCGCCCGGGGGAAGGGCGGCGCTCAACCGCTGACCGGGTTCGGCGCGGCTCCGCCGTACCGGCGGTCGCGGCGTGCGTAGGTCTCGACCGCCTCCCACAGGTGGCGGCGGTCCACGTCGGGCCAGAGCACGTCGGAGTAGACGAACTCGGCGTAGGCGGCCTGCCAGAGCATGAAGTTGGACAGCCGCTGCTCGCCCGAGGTGCGCCAGACCAGGTCGGCGTCGGGCTGCTCGGGCACGTAGAGGTGGCGGGCGAAGACCTTCTCGTCGACCTTGTCGGGATGCAGCCGCCCGGCCGCCACCTCCTTGGCGATGCGCCGGGCGGTGTCGGCGACCTCGGCGCGGCCGCCGTAGTTGACGCACATCGTCAGCGTGAGCACGTCGTTGTCGCGGGTCAGCTCCTCGGCCACCTGCAGCTCGCGGACCACCGACCGCCACAGGCGCGGCGCCCGGCCGGCCCAGCGCACCCGGACGCCCAGCTCGTGCATCTCGTCGCGGCGTCGGCGGATCACGTCCCGGTTGAACCCCATGAGGAACCGGACCTCCTCCGGGCTGCGCGACCAGTTCTCGGTCGAGAAGGCGTAGGCGCTCACCGCCTTGACGCCCATCTCGATCGCGCCCTCGACGACGTCGAAGAGTGAGGACTCCCCCTCCTCGTGCCCGCGGGTGCGCGGCAGCCCGCGCTCCTTGGCCCATCGGCCGTTGCCGTCCATCACGATCGCGACGTGGCGGGGCACCAGCTCCTGCGGGATCGCCGGCGGCCGCGCCCCCGACGGATGAGGGGTCGGCTGGCGGACGGAGCGCTTCACGGGTCGAGAGCCTAGAGGTGGAGGCCGCGGTGGTGGGCGAGGCTCGAGGCGAGGTGGCCGGTCACCGCTCGACGTACTCCATCGACCGGAGCCCGCGCTCGAGGTGCCACTGCAGGTACGCCGTGACCAGCCCGCTGGCCTCGCGGAGGTGCCGCGGGTCGGCCGACTCCACGACCGGCCAGTCGCCGGCGAGCAGCGCACCGAGCACGACGAGGGTCTCGGCCGCCGGCGAGGCCGAGCCGGGGACCCGGCACGTCGCGCACAGGACCCCGCCCATCGACGGGTTGAACCACCGGTGCGGACCCTTCTCCGGGTTCGGCAGCAGCCCGCACCGGGCGCAGTGCTCGAACGACGGTGCGTACCCGGCCACGGAGAGCGAGCGCAGCAGGTAGGAGTCGAGCACCTGGCCGGGCCGGCGCTGGCCGGTGGACATGGCGCGCAGGCCGCCGACGAGGAGCAGGAACTGCTGGACGGCCGGCTCCTTCTCCTCCACCGAGACCCGTTCAGCCGTCTCGAGCATCACCGTCCCGGCGGTGTAGCGGTCGTAGTCGACCCCGATGCCGGCGGAGAAGGGCGTCAGCGTCTCGGCCTGGGTGATGGTGTCGAGGTTGCGGCCCTCGGCCAGCTGCAGGTCGACGTGGGTGAACGGCTCGAGCCGGGAGCCGAACCGTGACGTGGTGCGCCGGACCCCGCGGGCCACTGCACGGACGCGTCCGTGCTGCCGGGTCAGCAGGGTGATGATGCGGTCGGCCTCCCCCAGCTTGTGGGTGCGCAGCACGATCGCCTCGTCGCGGTAGAGAGGCACGCCCCCATTGTGCGGGACTCAGGAGCCCGTACGGCGCCGCCGCCCCGAGGTGCGCCAGCAACCCAGGGCGAAGGCGACCGCCGCGCGGTCCAGCCGCTCCGGCCTGGTCCGCCACTCGAGGATCGACCGAGCGCGGACGAAGGTCACCCGCGGCAGCTCCTCGGCGAGCATCGCCGCGTCCGCCGCGGGGTGGATCGGGTCGGCCGGGTGCCCGACGACCAGCGCCGGAGCGCCGATCCGCCGCCGCTCCTTCGAGGAGGGCGCGATCCGGCCGAAGAAGAGGCCGTGCACCACGGCGGCGAGCGAGTCGGCCCGCTGGTCGAGCGTGTCGAGCGCGATCCCCGCCCAGAACGGCACCACTCCCCGCGGCACCGGTCGGGTCAGCCGCCGCACGGTGTTGACGGTGAACGGCAGGAAACGCGCGGCGAAGAGCAGCGGCGCGAAGGCCAGGATGCCGGCCTCGACCGCGTTGTCGAGGACCGGCATCTCGCAGATCAGCCCACGCACCCGGTCCGGGGCGATGACGGCCGTCTCGAGGGCGACGTTGGCGCCGAGCGAGGTCCCGCCCACGACCGCCTGGCCGGCGCCGAGGTGGTCGAGCAGGGCGACCACCTGCTCGGCGAAGGCGGTGACCGAGTACGCCAGAGGGTCGGCGGGCCGGTCGGAGCGGCCGTGGCCGAGGAGGTCGAGGGTGACGACGTGCAGGCCCTCGGCCGCCAACCGCCGGGCGAGCGGGGCGTGCATGCGGCGGGGCATGAGCTGGCCGTGCAGCAGCACGACCCAGGAGTCACCGGCGCCGTACTCGGTGTACTCGAGCCGGTCGCGGCCCGTGTCACCCTCGACGAAGAACTGCCCGATCCGCTCGGAAACCAGCATGCGGGGAGAGTAGTGCAGGGCGAGCGGCCGGTGCCCACGGCGGCCGCATGGGTCCGGCCGCCCTGCGCTACGCCCGGTTGACGGCGCTGATGACCGCCTTGAGCGAGGCGGTGACGATGTTCGGGTCCACCCCGATGCCCCACAGCACCTGACCGGCCACCGCGCACTCGACGTACGCCGCGGCGTACGCGTCGCCGCCGGCGGACAGGGCGTGCTCGGCGTAGTCGAGGACGCGGACGTCCCAGTGGCGGTCCCGGGCGACCTCGAGGCTGTTCACGGCCTCGACGAAGGCGGCGATCGGGCCGTTGCCGATGCCCTCGAGCGTCCGGATCTGGCCGTCGACGTAGACGTTGACGCTGAGCCGGTCCTTCTCCCCCGCCGCCGAGGAGGTGTGCACCGAGTCCAGGCGCAGCGGCACCTGGCGGTCGAGGTACTCGGCCCGGAAGGTGCTCCAGATCGCGTCGGGTGTCATCTCGCCACCCTCGGCGTCGGTGCGCTCCTGGATCACCCGGCTGAACTCGATCTGCGCCCGCCGAGGCAGGTCCAGCTTGTGCTCGTTCTTGAGCACGTAGGCGACGCCGCCCTTGCCCGACTGGCTGTTGACCCGGATGACCGCCTCGTAGCTGCGGCCGACGTCCTTGGGGTCGATCGGCAGGTACGGCGCCTCCCAGGGCAGCCGCTCGACCGGCACGCCCTGCTCGTCGGCCTGGCGGTCGAGGTCCTCCAGGCCCTTCTTGATGGCGTCCTGGTGGGAGCCGGAGAAGGCGGTGTAGACGAGGTCCCCGGCGTAGGGGTGACGCGGGTGGACCGGCAGCTGGGTGCAGTACTCGACCGTCCGCCGGATCTCGTCGATGTCGCTGAAGTCGATCTGCGGGTCGATCCCCTGGCTGAACAAGTTCATGCCGAGGGTGACCAGGCAGACGTTACCGGTGCGCTCGCCGTGGCCGAAGAGGCAGCCCTCCACCCGGTCGGCGCCGGCCATCATCGCCAGCTCGGTGGCCGCGACGGCCGTGCCCCGGTCGTTGTGCGGGTGCAGCGAGATGACGGTGTGCTCGCGCCGGGTGAGCTGGCGGGAGAACCACTCGATCTGGTCGGCGTAGACGTTCGGGGTGGACATCTCGACGGTCGCGGGGAGGTTGAGGATGATCTCCCGGCCGTCCTCGGGCTGCCAGACGTCCGTGACCGCCTCGCACACCTCGGCCGAGAACGGCAGCTCGGTGGCGGTGAAGATCTCGGGGCTGTACTCGTAGCCGATGACGGTCGTGTCGAGGTAGCTCTCGACGTTCTTCATCACCGCGTTGGTGCCCCGGACGGCGATGTCCTTGACCTCGTCCTTGCTCGCCCGGAAGACGACCCGGCGGAAGAGCGGCGCCAGCGCGTTGTAGAGGTGGATGTTGGCGCGCGGCACGCCGACCAGCGACTGCACGCTGCGCTCGATGAGGTCCTCACGCGCCTGGGTCAGCACCGAGATGGTGACGTCGTCGGGGATCCGGTCGCCCTCGATGAGCTGGCGGACGAAGGAGAAGTCGGTCTCCGAGGCGGCCGGGAAGCCCACCTCGATCTCCTTGTAGCCCATCTTCACGAGCAGCTCGAACATCTTCATCTTGCGCGCCGGGCTCATCGGGTCGATGAGCGCCTGGTTGCCGTCGCGCAGGTCGGTGGAGAGCCAGCGCGGCGCCTGCGTGATGGTCTGCGACGGCCACGTGCGGTCGGGCAGGTCGATGGGCGGGAAGGCGCGGTAGCGCTCGAACGGCATGCCGCTGGCCTTCTGGCGGTGGGGCTGCGGGCGGCTGGCAGGTGTGGTCATGGGGGTTCCTCGGCTGTCTGCTGGGTGGGGCCTCGACTGGCGCCGGCCGCGCGAGCACTCCGCAGCGAGGGGGTCCGGCTGCTCCTGGTGGGGCTCAGACCTCGCTGCGGCAGCGAAGGAGGAGGTGTTGACGCGTCATGACGGGGCCCACCCTAACCCACCGGGCACGGGCGCACGGCTCCCCTAGGCTCGAGGGCATGGCGAGACTCCTGGTCGTCCACCACGCCCCCACCCCGACCGTGCGCGCGCTCGCCGACGCCGTGGTGGGAGGCGCGGGCGACGACGCGATCGAGGGTGTCGAGGTCGTGGTGCGTCCCGCACTCGAGGCCACGGCCGAGGATGTGCTGGCTGCCGACGGCTACCTGCTGGGGACGCCGGCGAACTTCGGGTACATGTCGGGCGCGCTCAAGCACTTCTTCGACACCATCTTCCTGCAGGCCGGGGGCGCCCTCGCCGACGACGGCGGGGCCGCGGCCTCCGCGGGCGCGAAGCGCCCGTTCGGGCTGTGGGTCCACGGCCGCTACGACACCGCCGGCGCCACCCGCTCGGTGCTCTCGATCGTCGGCGCCCTCCCGTGGCGGCAGGCCGCCGAGGTGCTGGAGGTGCTCGGCGACGTCGGCGAGGAGGAGCTGGCGGCGGCGTACGAGCTCGGCGGCACGCTCGCCGCGCTGCTGGCTGACTGACCGGGCTGACTGAGCTGACTGAGCGGTCCTCAGGCGGTGGCGTAGGGCAGCCGCACCATCTCGAGGACGTGCTGCGCCGGGGTGCCCAGCGGCGCCACCAGCCGGACGACGCCCTGCGCGAAGCCGTTGCCGGGCGCCATCGCCTCGTAGAGCACCTGCACGCCGGCGCTCGCGAGCAGGGTCACGCCGGACATGTCGACGACGAGGTCCACGGTGCCGCCGTACGACGCATGCGCGATCCGGCGGCGCAGCTCGTCGGTGCAGCGGTGGTCGACGGTGCCGACCAGCTCGAGCACGCCGGGGCGTTCGTGCACCACCAGCGGCTCCCGCCCCGGATCGGCCGTGCTGGAGGCGGTGAGCATGCCGACCGAGCGGGTCGGGCGCAGCCGCAGCCGCGCGGTGGTGCCCTCCTCGCCGTGGTGCAGCTCGAACTCGTCGGCGAACCCGCGGGCCATCGCGAGCCCGCGGCCGCGGGTGCCGGGTTCCCCGGGCGGGCGCCAGGTGCCCGTGTCGGTGACGGTCACCTCGATGACGCCCTCGTCGTCGAGGTGGGCGACCAGGCGCACCAGCGCGTCGCCGCGCTGGGCCTCGACGGGGTAGGCGTGCTCGCAGGCGTTCGTGACGACCTCGCCGACCGCGTGCTGCAGGGCCACCTCGTCCAGTGGGCCGACCTGCAGCTCGTCGAGCCACTCCGCCAGCTCCGCCCGGACGACCCGGGGCGTGTCCGGCATGGCCGGGTAGTCGAGGACCAGGTCCGGCATCGGCTCGACCAGCTCCGCCGCGAGGACCGTCACGTCATCGGCGACGCCGGTGGATCCGGCGAGCCGCTCGATCGCCTCGCGGCAGATCCGCTCGGGGACCCGCTCGTCGATCCGCTCGAGGTCCGGCCCCGAGCGCACGGCCTCGCTCACGACCTCGGCGAGGTCGATGGTGCACTGCGCGGCGGTCCGCCCGGGGCGCTCGACGATCCCGTCGGAGTAGAGGACCAGCACGTCGCCCTCCTCCAGCTGGTGCTCGGCCAGCTCGAAGGGCAGCCCGGAGGCGAGCGGGCCGGCACCGGAGGCCGGGAGGAAGGTCGTCTCGCCGGCGGCGTTGACCACCAGCGGCGGCGGGTGGCCGGCGGTGCAGTACACGAGCTCGCCGGTCTCCGGGTCGAGCACGGCCGCGCAGACCGTGGCGGCCCGGGCGGGCGGCACCCGCCGGGCCCGCGAGTCGAGCAGCTCGAGCGCTGCCTCGATGTCCCCGTCGAGGCGCGCGCGCTCCTCGAAGAGGGCGCGGAGCTCGCCCATGGCGACCGAGGCACGGACGCCGTGGCCCACGACGTCGCCGACCGCCAGCACCAGCCTGCCGTCCTCGAGGGCCACCGCGTCGAACCAGTCACCGCCGGCGACCACGCCCTCGTCGGCGAGGAGGTAGCGGGCGGCCACCCGGATGCCGCGCGGGACGGGCACACCCCCGGGCAGCAGAGCGTCCTGCAGCGCGACGAGCGTCTGGTCGGGGGTCGGCGCAGGTCGCGCCGGCGGCGGAGCCTCGGCCGGGAGTCCCTGCGCGACCACGCCGCGGACCGCTCCGTCCTCGTGCCACGGGGCGAGCGCCAGCTGCAGGGTGGTCCCGTGGCCGCTCCAGCGGGCCGTGCGCGGCTCGCCGGTGCGGTGGACGGTCGACAGCACCTCGGCCAGCGCGGACTCGAGGTCCCCCGCCGACCCGCCGACGAGGTCACGACCGGCGTCGTTGAGCGCGGTCAAGCGGAGCTCGGGCGCGCCGAAGAGCGCGAGCAGGCCCGGGGCCTGACCGAAGGCCGACAAGCGCCGGGACTCGTCGTACGACCCTCCGTCCATGGGTTCCCTTCGTCGGTGCTGCTCGGTCATGGCCACCCTGTGCCCACTTGTGGGTGTCGGTCACCGGCCGTCGCCGGGGCAATCCTGACAGCGCCGGCCGGCCGTGCCCCGCCCCTGTGCCTCGTGCCCCGGGAGGCATACCGGACATCCGGCGGGTGACCACCATCTCACCCGGAAGGGGGAAAGCAGCAGGCGGGCGGGGGCCCCCCGCCGGGGCGGCCGCGCGGGTAGCATCCGGCCCGTGCTCCTCGCCTCCCGACTGGTCCGCCAGGCCGCTCTCGCCCCAGTCCTGGCGGCGGCGCTGGCCGTGCTGGCCGGCTGCGGGACCGAGCGGCAGGGCGGCGACACCGATCCCGCCCAGGTCGACGCCGTGGAGGCTCCAGAGCTGGGTGCCTGCCGGGTGCTGACCCCTGACGACGTCGCCAAGCCCGCGAACGCGACGCGCACCGTCGACTGCAGCCAGCGCCACACCGCCCAGACCTACGCTGTGGGCGACCTCCCCGAGGAGCTCCACGACGAGCCGTACGACAGCGAGGAGCTCGGCAGGTTCGCCTACGAGACCTGCTCGGCGAAGTTCGGCGAGTTCCTCGGCGCCGACGACAGCCTCGTCATGCGGACCGTCGTCAGCTGGGCGTGGTTCCGTCCCTCGGAGGACGCCTGGCGAGACGGCGCCCGGTGGTACCGCTGCGACGTCGTGGGCGGGGGCGAGCAGAGCGAGTCGTACGTCGCGCTGCCGCCGACGGCCGAGGGACTGCTCATGGGCCGCCCCCAGGACCGGTGGATGGTGTGCGCGAGCGGTCCGTCGGTGGACGCGGGCACCAAGGTGCCGTGCTCGCAGGAGCACGACTGGCGGGCCGTCACCACGATCAAGCTCGGGGACAAGGGCGACCCCTACCCCGGCGACCGGATCGTGGAGGTCAGGACCCGCGACTTCTGCCTGGAGTCGGTGGGCGCCTGGCTCGGCTACCCGGTCGACTACGAGTTCGGCTACACGTGGTTCCACGAGGCCGAGTGGGAGGCCGGCAACCGACGCTCCGTGTGCTGGGCACGGACCCCCGATTGAGCCGGCGGCCCCGCGCCGCCCGGAGGGTGGGCCGCCGGGCGCCGGCGCTCGTGCTGGTCGCCGGCCTGGTGACGGGCGTCCTCGCCGGCTGCACCGGCGACCAGCCGGCGACCGAGCCCGGCTCCTCCCTGCCCGCCTCCCCGTCCGGCTCGTCCGGAGCTCCGCCCGAGGCGACCGCCTCCGCGCCCTCCGCGGCGCCGGTCCCGCTGCCGGCGGACCGCGCGTGCTACCGGATGACCTACGAGGAGGCGGTCGCGCCCACCACGCGCACCGACCCCGTGCCGTGCTCGCGGGAGCACACGTCGATGACCTATGCCGTGGGGCGGCTCGACGCCGTCGTCGGTGGGCACCTGCTCGCCGTCGACTCCGAGCGCGTGCAGGCCGAGGTCGCCGAGCGGTGCCCCGCCAGGCTCCTGGGATTCCTGGGTGGGGACCGCGAGTCGCTGGCGCTGAGCATGCTGCGGGCGGTGTGGTTCACCCCGACCGTGGAGGAGTCCGACGGCGGCGCCGACTGGTTCCGCTGCGACGTGGTGGCCCTCGCCGCTCCCGAGCGGCTCGCTCCTTTGACGGGCCGGCTCGCGGGGGTCCTCGACCGGCCCGCCGCCGCGGAGCAGTGGGCGATGTGCGGCACGGCCGGGCCCGACTCGCCGGACTTCCGACGCGTGCTGTGCTCCGCGCCGCACGATTGGCGCGCCGTCGCGGTCGTCGACCTCGCGGGGGCGGCGTACCCCGGTGAGGGAGCCGCACGCTCGGCCGGCCAGGGCCCCTGCGAGGACGCCGGCCGCGCCGTCGCAGAGGATCCCCTCAGCTTCGAGTGGGGCTACGAGTGGCCCACCGAGGAGCAGTGGGAGGCGGGCATGACGTTCGGGCGGTGCTGGGCCCCCGACTGACGCGGCCCAGCCGGCCCAGCCGGCCCAGCCGGCTCAGAAGCCGAGCTTGCGCAGCTGGCGCGGGTCGCGCTGCCAGTCCTTGGCGATCTTGACCCGCAGGTCGAGGTAGACCGGCGTGCCGAGCAGCGCCTCGATCTGCTTGCGCGCGTCGGTGCCGACCTTGCGCAGGCGGGCGCCGCGGTGGCCGATCATGATGCCCTTCTGGGAGTCGCGCTCGACGTAGACGTTGGCGTGGATGTCGAGCAGGGGCTTGCCCTCCGGGCGCCCCTCGCGCAGCCCCATCTCCTCGACCACGACGGCGATCGAGTGCGGCAGCTCGTCGCGGACGTCCTCGAGCGCGGCCTCCCGGATCAGCTCGGCGACCAGGATCTCCTCCGGGGCGTCGGTGAGGTCGCCGTCGGGGTAGAGGGCCGGCCCCTCCGGCAGCACGCCGACCAGCAGGTCCGCGAGGAGGCCGACCTGGTCCCCCGCCGCGGCGGAGACCGGGACGATCTCGGCCCACTCGACACCGGTCTCGGCGCCGAGGGCCTGGATGTCGAGCAGGTGCTGGCCGATCTGCTCGGGCGTGGCCAGGTCGGTCTTCGTGGCGATCGCGACCTTGGTGGTGCGGCGCACCTTCGCCATCTCGGTGACGATGAACCGGTCACCCGGTCCGACCTTCTCGTTCGCCGGGAAGCACGCGGCCACGACGTCGACCTCGGCGAGCGTCGTCTTCACGAGGTCGTTGAGGCGCTCCCCGAGCAGGGTGCGCGGCCGGTGCAGTCCGGGGGTGTCGACGAGGATGAGCTGGGCGTCGGGTCGGTGCACGATGCCGCGGACCACCGTGCGCGTGGTCTGCGGCTTGGAGCTGGTGATGACGACCTTCTGGCCCACCAGGGCGTTGGTCAGCGTGGACTTCCCGGCGTTCGGCCGACCCACGAACGACGCGAAGCCGCTGCGGTGCGCGGCCGGCGGCTCCGGAGTCTGTCCAGGAGTGTGTCCAGCAGTGTGGTCAGGCATCGCTCGCCCTGTCGTAGTCGGCCCAGATCTCTTCGTCGGTCTTCCCCGCCGCCTTGCCGGCCCGCCAGACCGGGCCCGGGTCCACCGAGCGCGGCTGGCGCACGGCTCCCCCGCGCCAGTAGCCCATCACGTCGTACGCCGTGCTGGGCAGCCGCCGCTCGCGCATCAGGTGCTTGCGGATGGCGCGCATCTGGGCGGACTCCCCCGCCATCCAGAAGTAGCCGTCGCCCTCGGGCCACTCGATCGCCTGGACGGCGGCGGCGAGGTCGCTCTGCCCGTCACCGGGCTGCACCAGCCAGCTCACGTCCGCCCCGCCGGGCAGGTAGCCGGTGAGGTCCTCGCCGCGGGGCGCCTCGACCCAGACCCGGGTGGGCACGTCGACGGTCTCGCGGATCCGGGCCATCGCCGGCAGCGCGGTCAGGTCGCCGACCAGCAGCAGCCACCGCGAGTCGGGCGGCATGGCGAAGGAGCCCTTCGGCTCGGTGACCGTCACGGTCTCCCCGACGCAGTCGCGCCGGGCCCACTCGGTGACCAGCCCGACGTCGTGGACGACCACGTCGACGACCAGCTCGGGCGTCGGCCCGGTCGGGTCGAACGAGCGCACGGTGTAGTAGCGGCTCTGGAACTGTCCCGGCACGACCAAGCCGACCCACTCGTCCGGGATGCCGGTGGAGGCGAACTCCGCCAGCCCCGGCCCGCCGAGGACCAGCCGCACGAGGTGCTCCGAGAGCGGGGTGCGGCGCAGCACCTGCGCGTCGTACTGCCGGGCCCGCGTGCTCACCGGCTCAGGCTAGTCACCACGTCGGTCGCAGCGGGAATCCGTCGGAGCCGTCCTCGG
Source organism: Nocardioides ureilyticus (assembly GCF_051280745.1). Classification (NCBI taxonomy): domain Bacteria; kingdom Bacillati; phylum Actinomycetota; class Actinomycetes; order Propionibacteriales; family Nocardioidaceae; genus Nocardioides; species Nocardioides ureilyticus. The sequence goes on from NZ_JBNCOG010000036.1 coordinate 36,672, forward strand.
CGGTGCGCACCGCCAGCACCTGGTGCAGCTGGACCTCGTTGCGCTCGAAACCGAGCCGCGCGCTCGCCATGTACAACCCCCACACGCGGGCGGTCGCCTCCCCCACCTCGGCGACGCAGGCGTCCCAGTGCTCGACGAGGTTGCGGCACCACTCGCGCAGGGTGAGGGCGTAGTGCACCCGGAGGTTCTCCTCGTGCATCACCTCCAGGCCCACGTCCTGGGCGGCGGCGATGATGGTGCCCGACCCGGTCAGCTCCCCGTCGGGGAAGACGTAGCGGTCGATGAACGCCCCGGTCTCCTGCCGGCGGTTGTGCGGCCGGGTGATGCAGTGGTTGAGCAGCCGGCCCTCGGGCCGCAGCCGTTCGCGCAGGAACGAGAAGTACGCCGGGTACTGCCGGACGCCGACGTGCTCGGTCAGGCCGATGGAGCTGACCGCGTCGAAGTCGCCCTCCAGCACGTCGCGGTAGTCGCTGTGGCGCACCTCGACGAGGTCACCGAGCCCCTCCCGGTCGGTGGCCTCCTTCGCCCACGAGGCCTGCTCGCGCGAGAGCGTCACCCCGAGCGCCCGCACGCCGTACTCCCGTGCGGCGTGGCGCACCATCCCGCCCCAGCCGCAGCCCACGTCGAGCAGCCGCTGGCCGGGCCTGAGGTCGAGCTTGCGGCAGACCAGGTCGAACTTCTCGGCCTGGGCCTCCTCGAGGGAGGCGTCGGCATGCGGGAAGACCGCACAGGTGTAGGCCATCGAGGGGCCGAGCACCTTCGCGTAGAAGTCGTTGGAGACGTCGTAGTGGTGGCGGATCGCCTCGGCGTCGCGGGTCCACGAGTGCCGCAGGCCCTCCACCGTCCGGCGCCAGCGCGGCAGGTGCTCCTGCGGCGGGGGCGGCGGCGGCTTGAGGTGCCGGACGCCGAGCGCGCGGACCAGACGCACCGCCTCGGCGGGCGTGGGCGTGCGGAAGCGCAGGTGGTTCATGAGCAGCCGCATGGCGTCGTAGGGGTCACCGGGGTGGACGCCGTGCAGCCGCAGGTCGCCGGCGACGTAGGCGCGGGCCATCCCCAGGTCGCCCGGCGCGGTGAGGATGTAGGACAGGC